>JBCBHI010000334.1:0-5714 GCA_038525885.1 Bacteroidota bacterium | reverse complement strand
TTGGTAGACAACGAGGGCACCAGCTATGTGGATGACTTTGAGGAGGCGAATACCCCCTTCAACCTGGCCAACTCTCCGCAAGTCAACTGGATGTTGGCAGCCACTCCAGATGATGGTGGCAGCAACCGCTTTCGCGATGCCATGGCCCCCAGCGAAGCCTTGGGCGATAACTTCCGCCGGGCACGAATGGCCTGGTACCAGATTGACAACCTCTTTTATGCCTCTCGGAATCCCCGACCAGACCACCTGGACGATGATGACTTGAAAAACCACTACGTAAGGGAAGTGCGTAGTACAGAGCTGTTTCCTGGACGCGACCCTCAGGTGCTGGAAGCCAACTGGCCAGTGTTTGATATTGCTTATTTCCCTTATGAGCGAGGGCCTTATAACTTCAATACTGACCTGACCAACGAGGGCTTCTTGCGGAATCCTCGTCAAAACTGGGGAGGTATTACCCGGGCATTTACCACCGAGAATGACTTTGATGCGGTCAACGTAGAATACATCGAATTCTGGATGCTGGACCCCTTCCTCACGGATGAGTTCGGTATCATCAAGGACGGTACCTTCGATCAATCCAATACCACGGGAGGTAAGCTTATTTTTCATCTAGGAAATATTTCCGAGGACGTGATTCCTGATGGCAGGCATGGATTTGAGAATGGACTGCCGGTAACGGCCGACGACCTGGATTTTGTAACCAATGACTACGGTAGGGTTACCACCGAGGCATTTAATAATGACGCGTTTGCGGCAGACGATGCCAGCCAAACCGCCCAAGATGTAGGGTTGGATGGTGTAGGAGACGGCGATGAAGCGCAGGTGCAGGCGATCAGTAATTTCCTTGGTGCCATCCCCGCCGGAGCAAGAGCAGAAGCTCTCCGTGACCCTGCTGCGGATAACTACCGCTATTTTCTCAACTCGGATTATGACCAGCAGGAGGCCCCCATCTTACTGCGCTACAAAAGATATAATGGCTACGAGGGCAACACCCCAGCCAATCCTGCCTCGGGCCAAGGCTTTACCGAGTTGGGTAATACAGCCAATCCTGACAATGAGGACTTGAACCGAGATTTTACCCTGAGCGATCTGGAGCAGTACTATGAGTACGAACTAGACCTACGGCCCGGTGCATTGAGAGTAGGAGAGGGGTACATTGTAGATAAAGTAGAGGCCAGCCTTTCGGGATTCCCCGAACCCGTGAGTTGGTATCTGTTCCGTATTCCTATCCGCGAGCCCGACCGGAACATAAACAACATCCAAGGTTTCAAATCCATCCGGTACATGCGGATGATCATGACCGATTGGCAGCAACCTGCGGTGCTCCGTTTTGGTAAATTTCAGGTGGTGGGTAGCAAATGGCGGAAGAGTTTGGAGAACCTAGATGAGTTAGGTTTTGGAGATCTACCTGAAGAAGAAGATCCTGATTTCTTAACCAGCGTGGTTAACCTCAATGAGAATGCCCAGGGAGGTAATGACCGGGTAAGCTACGTACTGCCTCCTGGCATCAATCAGGACCGTGATATCAACAGTCCCGTTCCTCGCTTCCTAAACGAGCAATCCCTTTCGGTATGTGTCACCGACCTGAAAGATGGCAATACCCGTGCGGTGTACAAGAATGTGAATATGGACCTGGTGAACTACGGGACCATCAAGATGTTCTTGCATGCGGAGTCCCCAGACCCTCTGGTAGAAGATGGAGATTTCACCGCCTTCCTTCGGATGGGTACGGACGTTACGGACAACTACTATGAAATTGAGGTGCCTCTCACCATCACTCCCAATGGCAACTATGATGGCGAGAATGAGGGAGACCGGGCTGAGGTATGGCCTGAGGTGAACGAGATCAATATGAGCTTGGATAGTTTGTTCCAACTCAAAGCCGAGCGGAACCGACAGGGTTTATCCGAAACCTTGCCCTATCCGTTGATCCCTCGCCAGTTTGTAGGGTCCGAAAATCAGTTTGTTACCGTGAAGGGTAACCCGGACATCAGCTCCGTCCAGGTACTGATGATAGGGGTGCGAAACCGTGCAGGAGATGGTCTAGAACGCACCATTTGTATCTGGGCCAATGAATTACGGGTAACGGATTTTGACCAGAACAACGGTTGGGCTACCAATGTGCGGTTGAGCACCAAATTGGCAGACTTGGCAGATATCACTACGAGCGGCCGATACACCACGGCGGGCTACGGTAACATTCAGCAGAAAATTTACGAGCGAACTCGTGATGAGTCCTGGAATTTTGATGTATCAGCTAATGTAACGCTGGACAAATTCTTCCCGAACGAATGGGGCATTCGTCTACCCATGTTTGTGAGCTACGAAAGAGGTCGTTCCACTCCTTTCTTTGACCCCGGAGATCCGGATACACCTCTGGAAGTCGCCCTGAGGGCCATCAATAATGAAGAGGAACGGGAACAATACCGACAGGCGGTAACGGCAGACACGGAACGGCGCTCGCTCAACTTCACGAACGTAGGGAAGCAGCGTACGAATATGGAAAAGATTCCTATGCCCTATGATATCAGCAACTTTAGCTTTTCCTACGCCTTTAGTGAACAAACCCGTGACGACTTCAACACCTTCGACTTCACACGCCGACGGTACGCGGGCGGCGTGGTGTACAATTACAGCCCTCCCAAACTAGAGTTGAAACCCTTCGAGAAACTGGAATTTCTGAAGAGCCCGTACCTGGAACTCATTCGCACGGCGAATATCAATTTTAGCCCTACCAATATCCTGGTACAAGGAGATTTGGAACGGCAATTTACCCGTACAGTACTTCGCAAGGCGGATCTTTCAGCCAATTTCGAAGATCCCTATTTTGAAAAGTTCTTCACCTTCAACCGTCGGTATTCTGCCCGTTGGAATTTGACCTCCCAACTATCCACAGAGTACAATGCAACGGTCAATGCCTTGATTGATGAGCCAGAAGGCGACATCAATACCCAAGTGAAGCAAGATTCTATTCTGGCGAATATTCGGAACCTGGGGCGGATGAAGAATTTCAACCAGACCTTCCGCGCCAACTATTCTGTGCCTTTCAATAAGTTTCCCCTTACTGACTGGATCAATGCGGATGCAAGCTACGATGTTGGGTACATCTGGACTGCAGGTTCATTCGATCAGATAGACAGTTTGGGTAATGTGATGGAGAATAGCCGAAGCATGAATCTTACGGGGAGGTTTGATTTCACTAAGCTCTATAATAAGGTCACGTACCTGAAAGAAATCAGTGCCCCAGCCAGACCGTCGCGAGAACCCATACCGGATTCCTTATTACCCAGCCCATTCGAGAAAGGAATCCAGGAGGTACTCAAGTTCGCTATGATGGTGAAGTCAGTAAACTTTACCTACGGAATTCAGGAACGCACCATGCTACCGGGTTTCCGGCCTACCCCTTTCATTTTGGGGATGGACAGCACTTTCACTGCTCCGGGATGGGAGTTCTTGTTGGGTAGTCAAAGTGATGAGATTAAACAGCAAGCGGTGGCCAATGGCTGGTTGGTGATAAGCCCGATTCTGACTCAGCCCTTCATTCAGGCGCGTACGGAGAATCTTACCTTGCGGGGTATTGTGGAACCCTTCCCTGATTTTCGGGTGAATCTAAATGCAGACCGCCGTAGGACCGATGGCTTCCAGGAAATCTTCCGGTACGATACCGCATCCGGTCAATTCGCCTCCCTCACGCCTTCCAGAACGGGTAATTACAGCATCTCGTTGATTACGGTTCGCACGGCCTTTGGCACCTTTGATACCCAAACGGGCGAGTCTACGGTGTTCAACCAAATGAGTGCCAACCGGGAAATCTACCGCCAGCGATTACAGGCAGAATCTAACAATGCCGGAGAGTTTAGAGAAAACTCTCAGGACGTGCTGATCAACTCCTTTTTAGCCGCGGTATCGGATCTGGATCCCAATACTACCGAGCTTCGAAACTTCCCTTCCATTCCACTGCCAAACTGGCGAGTGGATTATAGTGGGCTTTCCAAGATTGATGCTATCAAAGAGGTGTTTAGCTCGTTTACTATTTCTCATGGGTATACCAGCACCTTCACGGTGGCTAACTATACTAACTCGTTGAACTACTCCGACAACCTGAGCTTGTCCAATCCTATTCAGCAGTTTACGGTTCCAACGGAGGTAGACGATCAAGGGCGATTCTTGCCGCAGTACATCCTGGATCAGGTAGTGATGTCAGAAAAGTTCTCTCCCTTGATAGGGATAAACTTCCGGACCAAGAATAAGCTTACTTTCAAAATTGACTATAAGCGTCAGCGAGATATAGCCCTCAATATTGCCAATAGCCAAGTGACTGATTTGTTCAGTCAAGATATATCCATGGATATCGGCTTTATTAAGTCCGGTTTGCGATTGCCTATTCGCTGGCAAGGAGCTCCGGTAATCTTAGAAAACGACGTGAACTTCCGGATGGGCTTTACCCTGCGTGATTCTCAAACGGTACAGCGGAAATTTGACGAAGATCCCTTGGTAACGGCGGGTATGCTCAACTTTCAAACCCGGCCTACCATCACCTATAGTGTCAACCAGAAATTGCAGATATTGACCTATTTCGAGCATAGCCGCAACATTCCTCGGACCAACCAGTCGTTCCCCCGACGGACCACTGCTTTCGGGGTACAGTTGCGCCTCTCATTAGCCCAGTAAAAACCTGTAGGCGGAATGGGGTTTCTCGAAAATGGATGTAATTTTGGCGCAAACCTTTTTAACTATGAAATTTCCTGAGGATCTGAAGTACACCAAAGAGCACGAGTGGGTTCGTGTAGAGGGTGAATATGCGGTCATCGGTATCACTGATTATGCCCAAGGCGAGCTGGGGGACATCGTATACGTAGATGTTGAACAACTTGACGAAGAGGTAGATAAAGACGGAGTATTTGGTTCCGTTGAGGCTGTGAAAACCGTTTCAGATCTATTTATGCCTGTAGGTGGCCTAGTAGAGATTCTTAATGAAAGGTTAGATGAAGAGCCTGAACTGGTCAATTCTGATCCTTACGGTGAAGGCTGGATGATCAAAATCAAGATGGCTGATGCTTCTCAGGTAGAGGGTCTTATGACCGTAGCCGAATACCAGAAGCTAATCGGGGTGTAACCCCTGCACGCTTAAGGCCGCGTGTTTTTCCGGTACAATTTATTTACCATGCTCTGGGCAATCCTGGTGCTAGTTCTATCACTGGCTCCAGGGAAATCTATGCCCGAGACGGACATTTGGGGGTGGCTGGGCTTTGATAAAGTAGCCCACCTGTTTGTGTTTGCGGTGTTGGTTTTGCTCATGATTGTGGGCTTTTCCAAGCAATACAAATACCTCTACATCCGCTACAATGCTGTATGGCTGAGTTTGACCATCTGTTTGGCCTACGGTTTGCTTATAGAAGGGGTACAAGCGTTGATACCGGACCGTACCTTGGAGTACGGAGATTTTGTAGCAGATTCTTTGGGTTGTGGTATAGGGTATGCGATCTTTTATGGGATATATAAATCCTGAAGCAAATCTTGTTTTTGTCCACATCCAATATGTATCTTTGAATAACGTAAGTTTTAGTTAAAGCCAATTTATGGAAGCGAAGAAACATCCCGGAGCTGATTTAGAGCGCACTCGCGGGTTGTTCATGAATGTAGGCTTCAGCCTGGCCCTGCTAGTGGTGATTGCAGCATTCAAGTACAACTCAGGTGAGCCTGATGTAGCGGAT
>JBCBHI010000333.1:0-5730 GCA_038525885.1 Bacteroidota bacterium | reverse complement strand
GGGCTTCGCTTCTATTCGGACCTGCTTTTCATGGAGTAGCTGGAAAATGTCGCGTGCTGAGTGCCCTGTAGCCAGAATGACCCCTTGCCCTATGTGGGCCGTACCTGCCTGCGTATTCTCTGGTACACCAGGTGCCATACCGTGGTGAAAAGAAAGGGGTCTTTAGCTTTTGTATGTGTCCTGGCGGGTTCATAGTCCCCTCCGCCACTGCCCCTGGCGAAGTGGTAGTGAATGGCATGAGCCCTAGCCGGCGCAACTCCAAGTATGCCAACTCCGGCATGGTAGTGTCTGTAGACGAGCAGGACTGGGCCCACTTCTCTGACCAAGGCCCTCTGGCGGGTCTGGCTTTTCAGGCATCGGTAGAACGGAAAGCCTGCGAACTAGCCGGCCATAGCCAGGTAGCCCCAGCACAGCGCATGAGCGATTTTGTACGGCGTAAGGTATCCAAAGAGCTACTACCCACCTCTTACCAGCCAGGCTTACTTAGCATGAATATGGACGAGGTATTGCCCAGTGCCATCTCCCATAGGCTGCGCCACGGCTTTGAGCAGTTTGGCAAGAAAATGAAGGGCTACCTCACCAATGACGCACAGATTGTGGGGGTAGAAAGCCGAACCAGTAGCCCGGTAAGGATTCCTCGTGACCGGGAAACGTTGGAGCACATAGAGGTGAAAAGGCTTTTCCCCTGTGGTGAAGGGGCTGGCTTTGCCGGAGGAATTGTATCTGCCGCCATGGACGGCGAACGGTGTGCAGAACAGCTAGCGGAGTTGTATGCTAAGGCCTAAAGCTCATTGAGGGCGGTTTGTAGCTCTTCCGTACCTCGGGTTAAATGCACCACTATACCCACCTCCTCTAGCTGAGAAACCAACCGCTTTCGGATGGCTTCTACATCCGGGGAAGGGGAAAAGTGTACGAAAGCATGCGTAACCTTGCCTTGAATCAAGGGCACAAACTTTTTGCGCGTCCATTGGAAGGCTTCCAGATCCAGGTCAGGCAAAAGGGTATTGTCCATGACCAATACCGAGAAGGCAGGATGCTCTTGGAACAAATACAAGACCTTTTGCATTACCTCCAAGTACTGGGCGGAAGTTACCGGGGTTTTCCATCGTACGCTGATGGCATGATCATAATTACCACTCTCTAAAGCTACGTTGGCGAAAAGGTTTTCGAGAACTTCCATTCATTGTATTAATACAATCCTAATATAGAATTAAATTATAGTTTTTGAGGTTTTCTAAAGGAGTTGTTTAGAAGGATTTAGTTTAAATGGTTGAAACACAGATCAAACGTTCGGTAGTAGTAGGAGCCACTCCAAATCAAAATAGGTATGCCTGGCTGGCGTCGGAAATGCTGCAGGAGGACGGGTACCCCTTCATTCCTTTGGGGATTAAAACGGGAGAGGTGTTCGGGCAAGAAATTCTGGATATCCGAAAGCAACCTCTGATAGAGAACGTACATACGCTCACCCTGTATGTAGGGGCCAATAATCTGGAGCCGTATCATGACTATTTGCTTTCTTTGCGTCCTAAACGCATCATTTTCAATCCGGGAGCAGAAAATCCCAAGCTATACCAAGCGGCATTGCAGCAGAACATCGAAGTGATAGAAGCCTGTACCTTGGTCATGCTACGTTCTCGGCAATACTAGATCCTATGGGACGCAACAAGAAAAACGACTGGAAAAACCGGGACGGAGTGGTGTACTCCACCAGCAATGAATTTGACTACTCCTACGACGGCGGTAACGAGGAAGGAACCCTCCCTCCTGCAGAACAAGACCTTCGCATTCATCTGGACCGGAAGGGTGGCAACAAGGTGGTAACCCGGGTTACTGGTTTTGTGGGCACTGAGGAGGACCTGAAGGACTTAGGCAAACTTCTCAAATCAAAATGCGGAGTGGGCGGTAGTGTAAAGGAGTATGATGTACTGATCCAAGGAGACACGCGCGATAAGGTACTGGCCATTCTACAGAAAGAAGGGTACAGGGCCAAAAAATCTGGGGGTTGAGCCCATTGGTATAAACAAAAGCCCTTTGGCCCCAAATTTCCATCCCCTACCCTATAGACTCCGTTGGGTTGGGTACCATGCTGCATATTCCCACTTTAACCAAAGACTACGGTCAGCGCACCATTCTTCAGCTGGCTGATTTTTCGCTTACCGACGGTATTTATTGGATCAAAGGAGAGAACGGGGCAGGAAAAACTACCCTGTTTCGGTGCCTCGCCGGCATGCTTCCCTTTGCAGGGGACATCTGGCTCGACGAAAAGTTTCATCCCAAAAAACATGCACAGGGGTACCGATTGAGGATCAACTATGGAGAGGCCGAGCCTCTTTTTCCCAATTTTTTGACGGGTGAGGACCTCATGGCCTTAGTGGCGGAGGCTAAGCAAGCGCCTACCGATCAGCTAGGCCAGCTTTGCGATGCCCTTGGCATTAGTGACTACCGCTACCAAAAAGTGGCCACCTATAGCAGCGGCATGCTGAAGAAGATTTCCCTGGCTATGGCCTTGCTAGGCAACCCTCGCTGGATTCTGCTAGACGAACCTCTGATTACGCTGGACCCCGAAACGCAAGCTACTCTCCTAAGTCTTATTGCGTCCCGAAGAGAATCCGGCACCTGCTTTGTTATGAGCAGCCATCAGGCTTGGGATGAAGATCTACTTCCTATTGACGGGGCTTTCCATCTAGCCAACCAAACCTTGCAGGTACTTTGAAAGCTCTCCAGAACGTACTATCCAAAGGAGTCATTTTTCGCTTCTATCGTGAGCAACTAGGCCTGTTCCTGGTCTGGTTCGGGGTAGCCTTCGGCATATTATCCACCAACGAACATTTGGCGCTGGCCTACTTTTTCACCGGCCACCCCGGCCTGCTGCTGTATCCCATAGGCTTTTGGTTGCTATACACCGGGTATGTCATTCGGTACTTAGTCAGGCTCCTTAGTCTCAACGAGTATCAGTTTCTACTGCAAGCCATACGCACCTACCCACTATCAAAACAAAGAACTGCCCTCAGCGCCATACTAGTGGGCTGCCTTTTGCCTGTCACTTTGTACGGGCTATTTATGATGGTTGCTGGCATGGTAGCCAATCCACATTGGTGGATCCTGTTGTTAGGCCTGGCCCTCGTCCTCTGGCATGCCCTTGGGGTAATGGTATTGCAGTATCGGCTCAAACAGCCAGACGGCTGGAAATGGGCCAACCGAGGCCACCAAAAAGCCCGCCCGCTCTGGCAGTGGACCTTTCACTACTTCCAGAAGGAGCAACCCTGGCTTTCATTGGGTACCAAGGTGTTTACCGTGCTCATGCTCCTGGGCACCACTGCCTATGCACAAGCAGAGAGCTATGACCTGCGGGCTTATGGCTTAGGGTGGTGGGTCATTCTTCTTGCCCACGTCCCATTATTCAATGCCCTGCAAACCTTCTTCAAGGAGCGTCTGGGTTGGCTATTCAACCTACCCTACCCCTGGTGGAAACGAGTCCGGCAGCTGGCCATCTTCTTATTCGTCCTTTGCCTACCTGAAATAGTGGTTTGGGTCCGCATGGGTAGATCGGATTTGTCTGCGGCAGACTGGTGGCAGGCCTTGGTTATGGGCACCGCAGGAATTATAGGCCTGTATTTGTATAGCTACCGATGGCCTACAGATCTCAGCTATCGCATGGGCCGGCTGTTCCGCTGGTTGGTTGTCGGCACCGTGCTCATCATGTACGGGGTACCCTTATGGTCGCTTTCAGCGGCACTACTTAGCCTTGGCCTTTGGAGCGCATGGCGCCATTTCACCTTAAGGCATTGGCCTGAGTAGTTCTATCCGGGATGAGAATTTAGCAATGAGGAGCTTGAGCACTGTCTCAATCCACCTTGATATGCAGTCGGGAGGAGAAGGCAATGGGTTTGTCCGCAAAAAGGGCTTTGGTATTAGCCCATACTTCTTTGAATAGCTCAGAATGCCGATAGACATCCAGCGCAGCATCATCTACCCAATGACTGTACGTGCTGAATATATGAGGCTGATGATAGTCCTGTAGCAGTTCCAGGTGATGACACCCTTCAAAATGCCGGATCCGCCCCTTGGTGGCATTAAACAAGGTCAAAAACTCCTCTATCTTATCCTCATGAAAGGTCATTCGTACAACCCGAATCAGCATGTTTGTTTACGGTTTATCTAAATTCATCAACTATTAGTCCCTCAGGCAGGAACCTGAGTCTACTTCTATTCACCTCCGTGAAACTCAATACTCACCGGACTATCATAATTCAGGCCCAGCAACTCTGAGGCATTGCCTTGGTTGACACCAATCTGCAAAAGGCCAGAACTATTAAATACCAGAAAACAATCTCCAGGGTCAGATTCTTGGAAGTACTGTTGTACCCGGGGCATACGTTCACGGCCAAATTTCACGGTATAGGACTTGTTCTGGCTCAGGATATCAAAATCCTGTTGATTGATGTTGGTAATAAGATTCCCATAGTGGTCTACCTGAATCACCGCCCCCAAAATCAGTTGCCGGTTCGCCTTAGCTTTTCGGTCAATCAACCTACGGAGCCCCTCCTCATAGGGAATGCCTACTTGGGCCAGATCTTTCGTTTCTGCTAAAGCCAAAGCCGCCTTGGGAAAAATTTCCTTTTCCGGGAAGGTGGTGGGTATATCTGGAGCGGGTAACCGGTGCACCTCTGCAGGAGGTTGCTCACTCAGGAGCGAAAGCAGGCCGTTGTCCGGTCCAATAAAAAAATGCCCCTCTGCCTGCAAAGCCACAAAGGGTCGGTTGGGCGGGCCACTACTGTCTACCGCCGCCATATGAACCGTACCTTCTGGGAACTCCCGAAACGCTGAGCGTAAAATGTAGGCACCATGCGCAATGTCGCATGCATCTACCTCATGCGAAAGGTCTACTATGGGCTGCTGAGGAGCCAGAGACAGGATACCTGCCTTGATGGCTGCTACATAGGGATCACGCCAACCGTAGTCTGACAGAAATGTAATGAGCGCCATAGAAGCCTAGCGAATATTTGTGTACTTTTGGTAGGCAAAATAAAGGCATTTCACATAGAATACTAAGTCGACAGCAGTAAATACAAATAGTACATTTGGTAGAAAAAATAATAACACTCGATGATGTCTCTTTGCCGGAATTCCTCGGCGTGGAAAACCAGAACATCAAACAAGTAGCTTCCGCCTTTCCAGAAAGCAAAATTGTTTCGCGGGGCAACGAAATCCGCATCAAAGGCACCCCTCCCGAAATCCTTCGGATCAACGACTTGCTCAACTCTCTGCTGGATCATTACCATCGGTACGGCACCGTCACCCCTGATAATGTAGCCCAGTACATCCATGAGGATGAAAAAGCTGAGGAGCAAGAAAGCACCCGGGACGAGGTTCTCATTTACGGCACCAAGGGTACGGTTATTAAACCGAAAACCCCCAACCAAATGGCCTTGGTAGATACCGTGAAGAAGAACGATCTGGTTTTTGCTTTAGGCCCTGCAGGTACCGGTAAGACGTACATCTCGGTAGCCATGGCGGTACGTGCTCTCAAAAATAAGGAGGTCAAAAAAATCATCATTACCCGGCCCGCCGTAGAAGCTGGCGAAAACTTGGGTTTTCTACCTGGAGACCTCAAGGAAAAGATTGATCCCTACTTGCGGCCCATCTATGATGCCCTGCATGATATGGTACCTTCAGAAAAGCTGAAGTACTACATGGAGGACAACATTGTAGAGATTGCCCCGCTCGCTT
>JBCBHI010000332.1:0-5731 GCA_038525885.1 Bacteroidota bacterium | reverse complement strand
CTACCTTCGGGCCCAATATTTTCCGTGACTATAATATCCCTGGTAATCCGGGAGTAAAGGCGGTATTCCCTACTCCTCCTACGGGTGGTGAAGGATTCAGCTTATCAAACCTTAGTCGTGTAGGCCGTGCCTTGCCCGCCACATTCTTAGATGCGTTTGATGTAAGCCCTTTTTGGACAGGATCTGTTGTGTACGAGTTCGCTTTTGGAGAAGGCTACGAAACCTCTCCTGAGGTTATTATCACCGATGCCACGGGCAATGGAGCAGACATCCTCGCTTATTTAAATGTAGAGGTGTCAGGATACACTATTGTAGAGGCAGATTCCGGTTATAGCGCAAACTCTTCCAACGGATTGGAATTATATGTAGACTATCTAAGCACCTTTAGTACGGATACCTTCACTACTTACTTAACAGAGGTAACCGTTTTTGCGGATGCTAATGGAGTGATTGGTCAGACTCAGGTAAACGACGCAATTGCCCAAGCCATTGAGGACGGTAGAAACTATTTCCAAGGCAATCCTTTTAGCTTTACTTCCGGTGAAATCACCCGGATTTATTTCGAACTGGATGATTACAATAATTTCTTTGCCTCTGACACGGAACTGATGGGTACTCCCACCAATGACGGGGGGGTATATGGGTATTCCTTCCAAGCTTCAGGAGCAGATTATACCAATCCTACTATTACCGTAACCGGCGGCGGCGGTAGTGGAGCTTCTTTGTCCATTCGTGACTTTGGCACCCGGTGGACCTTTGATTTTGACAACTCGGGTAACACAGGCACGTACGTAATTCCTCCCGATATCCTTTGGGAATATGAGGCGGTTGCCCTTTCCTCTAACTTCACAAGTTATGAGAATACCTACAACGTGTATAATCCTAACCAAGGATCGAATGAACATTTTGACCGTTTCACCTACGTAAGCAGTGGCAATATTACTTTTGATGGTGACCAGCCCCTCCAGACTTCCTTCTTCGCGGCGGTAGAGCCTGTTTTCTACGTGCAAAACGAGAACCCCACCCAGGCGAGAGCTTTCCTTTCTTTGGCTAATGATGGGTCCTTAGACGACTTCGTTGTAGAAAATGTGGGTAACGGTTACAACGGACGCTTTGACGTTTCCATTGAGCCTCTGCTCTCTACCATGGGTGGTTCTGGTGCCGAAATCACCCTGATTGGCGGATCGCAAAGCGGTGATGAATATCAGTGGCAGGGTAATTTCATCATTAATAATGCAGGAAGTGGATATCAAGTATATGCAAACCAAGCTTTGAATTACCTGAGCACGAGTGGCCTAGGCTGGACGAGTAACGGTAGTACTAGTTTTACTATCTCGGCTGGCGATACGGTAGTTCGGGATGTGGATTATGGTACGGGTAACCGCGAGGAAACCATTTTCTAATTCACCGTTTTCTTCATAAGAAAAGCCCCCAGACCATGCGGCCTGGGGGCTTTTTTTTATCAAAAACCGGATCGGCTTTAGGCCTCTACCGGTTGGTAGATCTCCACGATCTTGTCTACGGTATAATCAATTTCCTCTGCCGTATTGAACTTGCTAAAACTAAACCGCACTGCGGGCCGATTAGGATCATGACCAATAGCCTGTAGCACGTGGCTACCCAGCTGGCTACCACTGCTGCATGCACTGCCGCCAGAGGCAGAGATCTGGTGCAGATCCAAGGAGAATAGCATCATACCCGCATGGGTACTTGGCGGTAAGCATACGTTCAATACAGTATATAAGCTTTCCTCAGGGTCCTCAGCCGTGCCATTGAAGGATACCTCCGGTAGGCGGTCTTTCAACTGGGTAATCATCCGGGTTTTGAGTCCCTGCACGTGATTACGGTGGGCCTCCATTTCTTCATAAGCTATTTCCAGGGCTTTGGCAATGCCTATGATGCCCGCTACATTCTCCGTGCCCCCACGCATATTGCGCTCCTGTGAGCCCCCATGAATGAACGGGCCACACTTATGCCCCTTTCTCAGGAATAAAAACCCGATCCCTTTAGGACCATGGAATTTGTGTGCGGACCCCACAATGCAATCGGCAGGTACCTCCGTAAGGTCATGTACGTAGTGCCCCATGGTTTGCACCGTATCCGAATGAAAGAAACCGCCGTGCTCCTTCGCCATTTCCGCTACCCGCTTCAGGTCCATCAACGTGCCAATCTCATTGTTGGCGTGCATCAGAGATACCAGCGTGTTGGGGTTAGCCGCCAGCAAGCTTTGCAGGTTATCATAGTTGACCCGGCCTTGGGCATCCAACTCCACCATGCTCAGCTTGATTTCGCCATTGCGTTCCAGAGTCTCTAGCGTGTGCAGCACCGCATGATGCTCAATAGGGGAGGATACCACGTGCTTCACACCATTGGCGTGGATGGTGCCTACCAAGGCAGTATTATCCGCTTCGGTGCCACCAGAGGTGAAAAAGATTTCACCCGGGGTGACTTTCAGCATGGTGGCAATGGATTTGCGTGCATATTCGATCGCTGCCCGCACAGAACGGCCATGGCTATGGGTAGAGGAAGGATTCCCGTACTGCTCTAGCAAATAGGGTTTCATGGCCTCGAAAACCGCCGGATCCAAAGGCGTGGTGGCCGCATTGTCAAGATATACCCGCATACACTTGAGGTTTATACGTTTTCGGTCACTATTTCCTTGATGTCTTGCATGAGCTTCTGCGCCAGATGCTCTGCCGTAGATTGAGTTTCTGACTCAGAATAAATCCGAATGATTGGCTCAGTATTAGACTTGCGCAGGTGCACCCATTCGTTGGCAAAGTCAATCTTCACCCCGTCGATGGTGTTGATTTGCTCATTGCTGTATTTCTCCTCAATGGCCTTTAGCACTGCGTCTACATCCAGCTGAGGAGTGAGCTCAATCTTATTCTTGGAGATGAAATAATTCGGATAACTTGCTCTCAACCGTGAGGTAGAAACGCCAGTTTTGGCCAGGTGAGTAAGGAACAAGGCAATGCCTACCAAGGCGTCGCGCCCGTAATGCAATTCAGGATAAATGATTCCTCCATTGCCCTCACCGCCTATAACGGCCTTCACGGCTTTCATCTGGGTGACTACATTAACCTCACCTACCGCACTAGCGGTATACTTACCACCGTGTTTCTCAGTAACTACCCGCAGGGCGCGGGTGCTGCTGAGGTTGCTCACCGTAGCCCCTGGGGTATTTTGCAACACATAATCTGATACGGCAACCAAGGTATATTCTTCACCAAAGGGCGTTCCGTCTTCGCACACCAAAGCCAGTCGGTCTACGTCAGGATCTACGATGATGCCCAGGTCGTAGGTGCCATTTTCTAGCTCACTACATATCTGCGTGATATTCTCTGGTAGTGGCTCAGGATTGTGCGGAAACTGGCCGGTAGGTTCGCAGTACAGAGCTTTGATGTTGGTGACTCCCAAGGCAGTAAGCAGTTTGGGAACGGCAATCCCGCCTGAGCTATTTACAGCATCTACCACCACTCCGAAATTGGCCGCACGAATGGCCTCTACGTCTACCAAGGGCAGATCCAGGATTTGCTGAATGTGCCAGTCTATGTACGTATCGTCAGTACGGTAACCGCCCAAGTTGTTTACCTCCGCAAAAGTATAGTCGTCTCGCTGGGCGATATCCAGCACCGCCTTACCGTCTGCGCCAGAAATGAATTCTCCCTTTTGGTTGAGTAGTTTAAGCGCATTCCATTGCACTGGGTTGTGACTGGCCGTCAGGATAATGCCTCCTCCGGCGCTTTCATTGGGTACGGCCATCTCCACCGTAGGGGTGGTGCTCAGGCCCAGGTCAATTACTTCGATACCCAAGCCTTGCAGGGTGGCGGCTACAAGCTGGTTTACCATGCCTCCAGAAGGGCGGGCATCACGGCCGATCACCACTTTGGCAATGCCGGTGGTTTCCACAATCCAGGTCCCAAATGCAGCAGTGAATTTTACCACATCGATGGGTGTCAGACTTTCGTCTACCCGACCCCCGATGGTGCCTCGGATTCCCGAGATAGATTTAATAAGCGTCACCTATACTTTTTCGTTTGATCGATCCGGCAAAGGTAGATAAAAAAACGGGGGGCAGAAAGCTTTGCAATCGTTGTCGAAAAGACTGGGCTTGCCAAACTTGGACCTAGGCATAATCCAACAAAAAAGCCCTTCCTGAGAGGAAAGGCTTCCAATTATTATACTTGATTGGGCTCGTTAGTTAAATCGGGCCAAGACCTTATCTACTTCATTCGAAGGCTCCTGATTGTCGGCACAGGAATCACCCGCATTTATGGTTTTGCCGCACATGTCACAGGTAACACCTTCCTGATTGAGGAAAGGCGACTGACTGGCACAGGTGCCCTTAAATTCACCGTTTTTGATGAAAATCAACCGGACGGACATTCCTACGAAAAACAGACCTACAATGCCAATTGCTAATAATACGGTAGCCATAACTTTTTACCTTTGTTGCAAAGATACACGCTATCCCGACAACGCACGGGTATTTAAATAAGTTTCTCCCCACTCCCTATGAAAGACATTCTTCGTGAAGAGGACCCGAACCGGGCCCAGAAGCTGGAGGCATTTGACCGATTGCTCACCATCATGGACGAACTCCGGCTCAACTGTCCTTGGGACAAGAAGCAGACCTGGGAGACCCTGCGTTATCTTACCATAGAAGAGACCTACGAGCTTTCTGATGCTATTCTGGAAGGCGATGCGGAAGAAATCCGCAAAGAGCTGGGCGACTTAATGCTGCACATGGTCTTTTATGCCCGGATAGGGCAAGAGAAAGAGCAGTTCAACGTAGCCGATGTGCTACATGGGGTGTGTGAGAAGTTGATCAACCGGCATCCTCACATCTACGGTGATGTAGATGCGGAAGATGAGGAAACGGTGAAGGCAAACTGGGAGAAGATCAAGCTAAAGGAAAAGGGAGACCGGAAGAAATCGGTACTAGAAGGAGTACCCAAAAGCCTACCTTCCATGGTAAAGGCACAACGCATACAGGAAAAGGCTCGCGGAGTAGGTTTTGATTGGGAAGAACCCGGGCAGGTTTGGGATAAGGTGCGAGAGGAAATGGAGGAGTTTCACGAGGAGCACGATGCTAAACAGCCTGAGGATATTGACCGGGAAAAGGCCACCGGGGAGTTTGGTGATCTATTGTTCTCATTAATCAACTATGCCCGTTTCATTGACATTAACCCAGACGAGGCACTCGAAAACACGAACCGCAAATTCATCAAGCGTTTTCAATACCTGGAAGAGGCCAGCGCTGCCGACGGTAAGGAACTAGGCGACATGACCTTGAATGAAATGGAGGCCTACTGGCAAGCAGCCAAGTCTTTGTAATTGAAAGGGAGTCAGGCCAATGAACTGTGAACTAGTTTGCGTTTAAGTCGGGCCGCATAGGTTATCGGTGGTGTCGGGGCGCGTAGCCTGCGCTCAAACACCGACAACGGCGAGAGCAGCCAAGTCTTTGTAAATGAAAAAGCCCTGCAGCTACACCACAGGGCTTTCTTTTACACAATCCTAAAAATCAAAATAATTGCTTTTATATGGGTTAAGTCTGGTTGGCTTCTTTGAGCTTCGCAGACCAAACTTGTACAACTTCACGAAGAGCCTCATTCTGGCCCCTCATTTTCAATAACTCCAACTCAAGTTCCTCCCTGCTTTGCCTGTCGGCACGTGTAGTGCGCATAGGGGCTTCTCCCAGGAGTAACCAACGTGGATTCAGGTCAGG
>JBCBHI010000331.1:0-5742 GCA_038525885.1 Bacteroidota bacterium | reverse complement strand
TTCTTGGCAATCTCGTAGCTGAGCAAAAAGGTAGCCGTTTCGGCAATTTCGAACTGCCCGATCATTTTGCCAAGAAGAACCACATCTTTGAGGCCAGCTGGCAGGTGCCCGAGGGTAGCGAAGACTACCTCAGCATACATTCCTTCTTGCGGGCCATGGGCATAGAGGAGCTACCCGTCAATATAGACGGGAATGATCTGGAGCTGTCCAGTGCCTACCTACGGTACGAGGTAGCTACCCAAACCCTCACCCTGGTAGGGGAAACCACCGCTTACGGCAATGCCTTTCTGGTGGCCACCCAAAAACCACCCGAAGGTGAAATCACCCGCAAACGGTGGAGCTACGTGGTCGGTTGGAATTATGAAAATGTCTCTAGCTTCAGCGATATCGACGGGCTGCCCGAATCCTGGGAAAGCGCCGATGTATTCGCCCTTGAGTCTGCCGGAGCCTGGTTTGCCTCCGAGGACATGCCCGGCTTCCAGGTGCCCGTAGTGCCGCCCATCCTCACGGTATCCCCACCGGACCCACGCCCTCCGGTAGAACGACTGGCGGATCTGGACGAATTTGATGGATCGGACACCACCCCAGACCCATTTAATGGAGCCTCCCCTGCTGATCTGGAAGGCACCGTAGAGCCTATTGGCGTCTCCGAAACTATCGACCTGATGCAGGGCTTCAATGTGGTGGCCAATATCAACCTAGGCGAAAACCCTGAGAGTAAGGGGGAAATCGACATCCTCAACACGTTGTTGCCCACGGGTAAGCTAACGGTATTTGCCGCAGTAAATTTGGGGCAGGACACCAGCTTCACTCTGGCAGCCCTTATTCCCGGTTCCCTTACTATCCCCACAGGGGAGGAATCGGCCATGGTTATCTCCAATGCCCAGCTGGCCTTTTCTTACGAAGTAGGCACCCTGGCTTTTGTGCTTTCGGGCCAAATAGCCATGACGCTAGACAACGTGACTATCGTGGCCACCGCCAGGATGCTCATCAGTCTCGATCTGGTCTTGGTATCCTTATTCGTAGAGTTTGGAGAGGATGGGTGGCAACAGCCCATGGGCATCCCGAGCCTCATTCTGAAGAAGGTGGGCTTTCAGCTAGGTATTGCCTTTGCTCCCGTACCTAGGGTGCGGATAGGCCTGGAAGGCTCTTTTGAGATTTTGGACGAACCGCTGCCCGATACCCGAACCCCTATGGTGGTGGAAACCCGGGAGTTTACCCAGGATGAGGAGCAGCTACCGCCGGGCAATTTGGTATCCTTTGCCTTTGTGCTGGAGATTGTGCAGCAATTCCCCGTGCCGATGCTCCTGCGGTTCTATGTGGAGGAGATTCCTGTAGGCAGTGTGATGCAGAGCTTTGTGCGAGCAAGTAGTTCCACCCTGCCCGAGACCATCCAAAACACAAATTTGCGCAAGGTGTCCTTCTTTATGGCACAGCGCCGTTTGCAATTGCCTAGCGGCGAATGGGCTAGTCCGGGTTTTCGTTTCAGTGGCCTGATCAATGTGTTAGACTTTTCGGCCTATGCGGCTATGGCTGTAGATCCGGTGCAGGGCATTACCGGGGAGCTTATGCTGTCTCCTATCACCATTGGCAACGTACTCACCCTGGCGGGTACTAGCCCAGGCCTATTCTGGGAGGAGGTGAATGGGGCTCCTAAGCAAGCTACGGTGTTGCCGGGCCCCGCCGACCTATCTGGTGACGAGAACATGGTCGAGATCATAGAACCCGGCGGTGCTTTCTTCAAATTTTCCTCAGTACACGATCCCTATCTGGAACTAAGCGCGCAGGTTACCTTTCTGGATCTGGTAGGCTATCAGGTAGAAGCCTTGGTTACCGAAGAAGAGATCCTGTTTTCGCTCAGCTACGATGTAGATGGCATTGTGCGGGCCGTGATTGATATTAACCTAACCCGGACGGGTTTCCGGGGGTACAGCCACTTTTATCTCCGGCTAGAGTTTGAAGTAGGCCCCATCTACATTCTGGGCGTCAACCTGGGCACGCTCAAGGTCGATAGCCGGTTCGACCTGGAAATGGACATCGAGGCCAGTGCTGAGGCATTCAGTATGCGCCTGTGGGGTTATTTCGATTTTGAGGGACATACCCTGGAGGTACCGGAGTTAACGCTCAATTTCTCCCCCCAGTCCTTACTCAACCTACCCGGACTACTGATAGATTGGATAAAGGAGAAAGCCTACGAAATATTTGCAGATCTCTTTGGTATGGCCCACCAGGCCATTAGTGACGGGCTGGAAGAAGCCGAGCAAATTCTAGCGGATACAGCCACCACCCTCAGTAGCATTGCTTCGGATGCCGAAGTGGCCGCCGAGCAGGTGGTTTCTGAGGCCGTGGAGACCATTGCGGCCAGTGTTTCGGAGGTAGAGACTCAAATAGCCGAACTGCAAGCGGAAGCCCAACAGGTTCTGAACGATGCCCAGGCGGAGGTAAACCGAATTCTAGCCGAATCGAAGGAAGCCGTAGACGCTATCCAGGCGGAAATAGAAGCAGTGGTGGCCACTGCTAATCGGGAAATAGAACGCATACAACAGCAGATACTGGACGAAGCCGAGGAAGTAGCCAATACCATCAGCGATTTGGCCAGAAATGCCCGTAATGAAGCGGCAGCTATTGCTTCGGCCGTGCAGCGACGAACAGACGAACTGTTGGCTGATGCTCGGAGGTCCTCCCAAAAGATCATCAACGATGCCCAAAAAATTGTAGATGGTCTGCTTGCTGAAGCAGAGGAATTGTGGAGAACCGCCAGGCGGTTGGCCGCAGATATAGAAGCACAGTTACGTGCCCTTGCCAGAGAAGCCGGAAACACCTTGAATGAAACCTGGAATAGCCTATCCAAATACTAATCCCAAACCATCATGAAAATATTACGGAAACAATACTATGTACAGTTGGATGGCAAGGGAATCAAACTCCCCAAACCTCCGGTAGTACCCAAACCGGGTGACTTTACCTTCTCTGCCTGGATCCGTCCCGAACCGCCCCAAAAGCCCTCTACCATGGAACTTTGGAGCCCCGAGTCAGCAGGGGTTACCATCGCCTGGGAAGCCGTGGCGCTAGTGGTGCGCAGGGAGAAAAGGGAATATAAAAGCGATGCTGCGGTGCCTGCCCATCAGTGGGCCTTTGTCAGTGTTACCTATGATGCAGGCAAGGATACCCTTAGCTTTTTCGTGAACGGCAAAACTGCGGGTACAGTCACCGATGCCCCCAAACTTACCCTGGGAAGAAAGGCAGTCACCGTAGGGCAAGGATTTGTGGGAGGTTTGGCAGCCTGGGGTATTTGGCAGGAAGCCCGCCATCCATGGAACTTAGGTTATGATCTGGGCCATTTGCACCGAAACTTACAAGATCCTTCCCTGCTAGCGGCCTGGCCCTTAGAAGAAGGCGAAGGCACTGAAATTCAAGCTATAGGCCCTGCAGCCAGCCCCGCGGCATTAGCTGGAGGCATCTGGCATGACGCAGGGCAGTCTATCTTCATTTGGCCGCCAAAAGGCAAAATGCGGGTACGGACCATACCCCTGCGGCTAGACCAACTCAGGAAGCGTGGAGAAGAATACCAGGAGCCCACCACACCTCCGGTTTCGGGCGAAAACGGCGAGGCCACCAAGTTTATGATGCGGACTAGCAACTGGGTGTCCAATAAGCTGGCTAATACCGAAATAGCCGCCAATCGAAAAATAGCCCGTGAGGAAAGCATTGGCGAAATGCGCATACAACAAGCCTTACGCAAGGCTTCCAGCCTGTACAACAGCGGTCGGTTTGATCGGCTCTGGTTTGTAGCCCAGGATATAATCTGGCTGGCCAAAGATACCGGTGAGGTAGCACCCTATAGGGGTAGTGATGGAATCCAGGCCATCGATCTGGTGATGGACGCATCCAATAACTATCTATTCTACTGCCAATTTATTGCGGAGGAATCAGAATATAGGCTCGTCCGGAGGACGATTTCAGGGGATGTATTGTCCGATCCAAGGGAACTATTAAGCTCTACCACTGCAGAATTTGTTTCCTTGGCTTTGGATACCGGCAAAAAGAAGGTTTTTATCATGTTTGGAGACGGTTCCATCCAGAAGCTACCCTATTCGGGCGGGCAATCCAACCTCACCCAATACATGCCGCCTGCGCGAAAGCCGAAAAAAGAGGGGCTTTGGCAGATGGCCTATGACGAGAGTAACAAACAGCTGTACTGGACGGATGACTTTAACATCTGGAAAAACGGTGGGGCTAATCAAACACCTACCCTGGTGATCTCCAATACGGTATCTCCTTACCCGCTGGACCTAACACTGAATCCTGCGGAAGGAAAGCTGTATTGGGTAGACAAAGAACTGGGACAAGTACGCCGAGCCAACCTGGACGGTAGTCAGGCAGAGAACCTGCATGCCGCCCCGGGCGTGGGCCGGGGCTTGACGCTGGATGCTTCTGCACCGGTGGCCGAAGGCCTGGCCCAAAATGTGTACTGGGTCAACCAAGATACCCAGCTCAGTGGTCAAACCCCGGGTTTGGTAGGAGCCTTGCCTCTGGATGAAACCAAGGGGAATAAGGTGCAAAACCAGGCCCTTCCCCACCATTCGGTCCCTTTTGGTATAGCCCGCGAAACCGTGGATTTACCCACCAATTTAAATAAGCGGGCTTTCGCCTGGACCTTTAGCGGTTCTGACCTGGCATGGGTACCGCCCCGGCTCACTCATGCCCTTATGAACAGCAGCTTCTCTATCTCCATGTGGGTGAAGCCAGTACAACTATCGGCTGGGGTGAATCAACCCCTGTTAGTAGCTGCCTATGGCAATACCGTCCCGCTCGTCTTGAGTTTGAATGGTACGGTACCCCAAATGCAGATGGAGGGTAAAACCTTGGAGGGTACGGACATTACTCCACAATTATGGACCCATCTTACGTTTCGCTATACCTTCGATTCGGGAAGAAATAAGGGCGTGATGGCCATCATCATCAATGCCGATGCTGAGCAGACCCGAGAAAAGAATAATGTATCCCCCTTGGACCTGGGTAACTATCCCGGGCAGCATTGGACGCTGGCTTATCAACGCCAAGGTAATTCGGACCAGTACTACCAAGGGCTGATGACCGATTTTCGATTACTTCCCCAAGCACTTAATCTGGTAGACATCCAGCAAATAATGTTGGAAGAAAATATCACGCGTACCCAACGCGCCGTACGCACCCATGCACTAAGATCAAAAGACTTCTCGCCGCCCTTGATCAACCCCGTGGTGAGTAGTATGGGCTTCAACTGGGGGCAATACCAGGCCCTGGGTACCACCACCGGACTAGGGCTACTGGGTAAAGACCTGACCCTGGAACTGTGGGCGCTGCCTTACGTGTATAGCCTGGCCCAGGGTGCGATTGTAGGCACAGCTGCGGTGGATGGCAATGGTTTTTCCATCCAGCTATCCGACGGAAAACCGGTATTCAAAATACTGGGCAAAACCCTAACCAGCAACCAGCGGGTAGAAGGCAACAAATGGGTGCATTTGGCGGTACGGCTGGACCGGGAGGCCAAAACCATGAGGATATTCATCAATGGCCAAGTAGACGTAACCAAAAGGAACGTATCACTTACCAATGAGTTGGCAGCTACCCGGATATACCTGGCCCGTAAGCAGGGCCAGATCCTGTACAAAGGATTGGTGAGCAATGTAAGACTCTGGACCGTGGCCCGGACCGACGATCAGATCTCACAAAACTACCGACAGTACCAGGAGTCCTTCG
>JBCBHI010000330.1:0-5765 GCA_038525885.1 Bacteroidota bacterium | reverse complement strand
GTGCACGTACGTATTTGAATGGAATAGTAGCTCAGCTAGACCGAGATCGTAGGCTATATTATCTGGATATGGTTTGGAAAGCGAACAACCGAAAGGGATACATAACGGAAATGGAAGCCACGGCTATGCTTAAGCTGGCTAAGGACTGGGATGTGGAATCCGATCTGATCACCATGGTGCCGTTTTTTGATTATAGACAGCAAACACCCCTTATTTTTACACTCTTAATTCTGAGAAGATGAAATTAGCAGTAGTTGGAGCCACCGGTCTAGTAGGTGGTGAGATTTTGGAAGTGCTGGCAGAACGTCAGTTTCCCTTTGATGAGTTGTTATTGGTTGCCTCTGAGCGTTCTGCTGGCACCAAGATGACTTACCAAAACAAGGAATATACGGTAATCAGCATGGCAGATGCCGTAGCTGCTAAACCTGATGTCGCCATTTTTTCTGCTGGCGGAGGGACTTCCAAGGAGTGGGCACCTAAGTTCGCAGAGGTGGGTACACGGGTGATTGACAATTCTTCGGCCTGGAGAATGAGCCCTGACCATAAGCTAGTAGTACCCGAAATCAATGCCCATGTGCTAGAGGATTCTGACCGGATCATCGCTAACCCCAACTGTAGTACCATCCAAATGGTGGTAGCGCTAAGCAAACTGCACGAGCGGTATAAAGTAGAACGGATTGTGGTAGCTACCTACCAAAGTGTATCGGGCTCAGGCAAGAAAGCGGTAGACCAGATGATGGCCGAACGCAAAAAGGAAACCCCTACGATGGCTTACCCACACCCCATCGACCAAAATGCGCTGCCCCACATAGACGTGTTCTTTGACAATGGGTACACCAAGGAGGAAATGAAGATGGTAAACGAAACCCGGAAAATTTTCGGGGACGATTCCATTCGGGTGACTGCTACTGCGGTCCGGATTCCTACGGTAGGAGGGCATAGTGAAGCCATTAACGTTGAGTTTGCGGAAGACTATACTCTGGAAGAGGTACGCGAGCTACTAAACCAGACTTCTGGGGTAATCATTCAGGATGATCCGGCAAACAACCTATATCCTATGCCTCTCACCGCGCACAAGAAGGATGAGGTATTCGTAGGTCGGCTACGCAGAGACGAGTCGAACCCTAACACGCTGAATATGTGGGTGGTGGCCGACAATTTGCGTAAAGGGGCAGCTACCAATGCGGTGCAGATAGCCGAGTATTTGTACACCCAACAGGGTGTGGAAGCGTAATGCAAGAAAATGAGCATAGGGTGTGGTTGGAGCCAGCGGTTCAAGACTGGCTCCAAGCCCATGCTTACCTAGAACCTAGTCAAATAGCCCTGCAAAAGTCTCCCTTTGGGGAGCGAATATCTCCCAAAAA
Source organism: Bacteroidota bacterium (assembly GCA_038525885.1). Taxonomy (GTDB): domain Bacteria; phylum Bacteroidota; class Bacteroidia; order Cytophagales; family Cyclobacteriaceae; genus DMST01. The sequence goes on along the minus strand of JBCBHI010000330.1, from coordinate 4,401 downwards.
CCTCGCCCAGCAGCTTTTTGGATGGCAAAAGGCTAAAACCAAACTACCTACCTACCACTCCACCCCGGGGATTGCCTACCCCCCGGCACTCTCGATGGAGCAATGCTCCTCTGAGCAAACTGCCCGCTGGAAAAGTCAGTTTTTGAAAGGAAACCTGCTGGTTGACCTTACCGCAGGGTTGGGTGTAGACTCCTTTTTCTTAGGAGAGAATTTCGCACAACTTGTTGCAGTGGAGCAACAGGCCCCCTTGGCTGAATTGGCCCAGCATAACCTAGGCTTGCTCCGCAAAAATCCATTTCAAGTACACCAACAGATAGCGGAGAACTATTTATCCACCACACCCCCTCGTGCGGATTGGATATATCTGGACCCTGCCCGGAGAGATGCCCAAGGCGGAAAGGTATTCCGGTTGGCTGATTGCACACCCAACGTAGTCACCTTACTCCCGCAGCTACTCCGCTACAGCCAACACATCCTGCTAAAAACCAGCCCCCTGCTGGACATTCAACAGGCCTTACAAGATCTAGGAGGGGCCGAGAAAGTAGTGGTTTTGGCAGTGAAGAATGAGGTGAAAGAGCTCCTATTCTTTCTGGGAGAAAATGCAACCATGGACCCGGAAATCACGGCCGTTGACTTGTATGCGGATCATGAAACCCACTTTAGTATCAAGAGGTCTGGGGAAGCCGATTGTCATGCACAGATCGGACCTGTTCAGAATTGGCTCTTTGAACCCAATGCAGCAGTGATGAAAACGGGGGCCTTTCGGTCCATTGCAAACCAATTTGGCTTAACCAAACTGCACCCCAACACTCATCTTTATACAGGACCCGAAATAGTCCCTGGTTTTCCTGGAAGGACCTATAAGGTATTAGCCGACATAGCCCCTCAGAAAAAGGCTCTGAAAAGAGTGCTGACGGAGGATAAAGCGATGGTAGGCGTTAGAAATTTCCCTAGCACTCCTCAGCAGTTGCGGCAGAAACTAGGAGTAAAGGATGGCGGAAAGCACTATTTAATGGGATATACTAACAACGAGGGCCAAAAAAGACTAGCGGTGATGACACGCCAGTAATCCTACTCCAAAACTTAATGTCTTCTCAATGGACTAAGAAGAAATGAGGGTTAGAAGAATGTCAGGCCAAAAAATTGTTCCAACCTTCAGGTACACCCAGGTCTTTCGCTATCGCTCAAGATGACACTGGTAGGGTTTGGGGAATAGCCAACCCCTGGCTTTAGGAGTGGCCCGTGAAAAGTCCATAAAAAAACCGCCCCACATGTGCAGGACGGTTCCACTTTATTTACGTGTTAGTGTGGTTACTTTTCCCATAGACGCTTGGTCAAATCTACCGCCTCATCCAAATCACTCTTCGTAAGACCTAAACGCTCTGCAATATTAAGACATAGTTGGTATTCATTGTCATGTATCTCGCCATCAATCATGGACATGTACACAATATCTGCCAACTGATCTTCCCGGTCCACCATATTCATGGGCACCATGAACTGGAGCTTATCTTTTTGTGAGATGATGGTATCTACCTCCTCTTTCGAGATCCCGATTTCCTCAGCTTTTTCCGTCAGGAATTCCATCTCATTATCATCCAAAAATCCGTCGGCAGCCGCCACCGCTACCAAGTTCTTAAAATGCTCAACTTTGATTGTCTTATCACTCATACGTATAAAATAACATCGGTGAAACGTGGTATAGCTTGTGGGCTTTAAATAAACACCCTTTCAATAACTGCCTCCCCAATACCCAGCGAACTAATTTGAGGGAAACAAACTCCCCCGTCCCAAATTATTTCCAAATATAAGGAATGAATTGCACTATGGTTGGAAATCTCTCGAAAACTACGATAAACGATTCAGAGCCAAAAGTATCGTATTACCGCCAAACACTTTTGTTGATCAAGTTTGGTTAGACTTCATTTGGCTGGCCCCTTCCGCAGCATGATAGGATTTCATTTGCTCCAATAGCGCATGGGGTTCAGAATCTGACATCAGCAGTTTTCTATTTTTCTCAGATAGGAAACCCTCTTCCACCATATGGTCCACCAAACGGAGAAAAGGATCATAATATCCATTCACATTTAGTAGGCCAATCGGCTTCTTAACCAGCTTAAGTTGCGCCCAAGTCAGAATTTCCGTCAATTCTTCCAAAGTGCCAAAACCACCAGGCATGGCTATGACTCCTTCTGATATAGACTCCATTTTTTGCTTACGCTGGTGCATACTGTCCACCAATATCAGATGGGTAATGCCCTTATGGCCTACTTCCATTTCATCAAGGAACTTGGGAATCACTCCTACTGCCTTGCCACCAGCATCCATTACTGCTGTGGCAATAGTTCCCATCAGGCCTATACTCCCGCCTCCGTACACCAACTCTATTCCTTGCTGAACCATTAACTGACCAAGCTCTTTGGCCTTTTCTTCATATAGAGGGTTCTCTCCTGTGCGAGACCCACAAAACACACAAAATGATCGCATGTAGTTGACTTAAAATGTGATACTATTTCCTTACCCGCAGCACCCAGCCCACAATTCAATTTTTTCGAGTAAAAATGGCACCCTGCGGGGCATAATTTGTAGTTTTCCGCACAAACTAACAACCATGAACCGAAAGAATATTAGTAGCGGAGCCCCTTGGGAAAGTATTGTAGGCTATTCACGTGCTGTGGTAGTGGGAGACTGGGTGGAGGTGACAGGTACGGTAGCGGTGGGTGAAGACGGAAAAGTAGTGGGCACCAACGATATGTACCGGCAAACCCAATTTGCCCTGGAAAAAATAGGGAAAGTGCTCGCTGAGGCGGGAAGTTCTCTACAAAACGTAGTACGCACCCGCATCTACGTAACCGATATTGACCAATGGGAAGCAGTGGGCAAGGCTCATGCCGAGGTGTTTGGCGAAATCCGCCCTGCCACTACCATGGTAGAAGTGAGCCGACTGATTTCGCCAGAGTATCTGGTAGAAATAGAGGCTAGAGCCTATATAAAATAGGTGCAACCTAGCAAAGTTCCATTTTACGCTTTCTCCTCTTCATCAATTACAGCCAGGGCCCAGCGGATTCGTTCGTAGGCTACCTGGCCTTCAAAGTGGTCATGGTAGGCCTTTAGTTGTTTGGGGTTCTTCAGTTCCTTGCGTGCCTCTCTCACCTGATCAATCTCCCAGTTGCTCACAAAGCTCATGGGGTCTAGAGGGAAGTTTTGGGAGTACAAGTCTACCAAGTGGCTATGCACGGTGGCCGGGCTTATTTCTCGCTGCCGAGCCACCTCCTCTGGCGAAAGCCCACTTTGATACCAGGCCCAGGATATTTTCTGGGTAATCTTGGGTGGTGTGGCATTTTCGGCGCTTTTCTCCCGAATGTAGGCGAGCATCTCCTCTAAAAAATGGGGGCCATACTGTTTTAGTTTGTGTTCGGTAACCCCCGAAACAGCCTTGAAAGTGTGTTCCGCTACAGGCAACCGCTTTTGCATCTCGTCCAATGTGGCATCACTAAATATCATGTAGGGTGCCCTACCCTCTTCTTGGGCAAGTACGAAGCGTAGACTTTTCAGGCGGTCTGCCAGCCCATCGTTAAACAACTCGGTTTTGGACTTTGGCCTGGCCGGAGTTTCTGCCGCCTCCTGCTTCCGCTTTTGCATCAGGGTGTCTACGGATACCACTTGCACTTCGTGTTCTCCCTTTAGTACTGCCTCACCCGTTGGGGTAAGCTCCAGCACATGGTTATGCTTGAAGTTGGGCCTTACGAAACCAAGCTGGATAAACTGTAACAAGTACTGCTGCCAGGCAAACTCCGAAAGGTCGCTGCCGGCCCCAAAGGTCTTAATCTGGTCATACCCTGCTGCCAGCACCTCCTTCTTTCGCGAACCTCGCAGTACATCGGTCAGCATTTGCATACCCACTTTCTGGCCTGACCTCACAACGGCCGAAAGGGCCTTCTGAGCTAGAATAGTACCATCAAAATATTTAGGAGGGTTGCGGCACACGTCGCAGTGTCCACAGTCTTCTGTAAGTTGCTCCCCAAAGTAGTTGAGCAGGATTTTGCGCCGACAAATTTTAGCCTGAGCATACTCATTCATCGAGTCCAGTTTGGCCCGCTCCACCTCTTGGTTTCCCCCCTCCTCTATGAACCGGCTTAGCATTTGCACATCTCCGTAAGAATAGAACAGGATGGTTTCGCTGGGTTGTCCATCGCGGCCTGCCCGGCCAATCTCCTGGTAATAGCCTTCTAAGTTTTTGGGTATATTATAATGAATCACCCACCGCACGTTGCTTTTGTCAATGCCCATTCCAAAGGCGATGGTGGCACATATAATGGGTACTTGGTCTTTGATAAACTGCTCCTGTACGCGGTTCCTTTCTTCGGGCGTCATCTGTCCGTGGTAATGGGCAGCGTTGAA
>JBCBHI010000329.1:0-5771 GCA_038525885.1 Bacteroidota bacterium | reverse complement strand
GTCTTAGGAGGACAACGGCAAAAGTAGTGGTTTATGAGAAGGAGGAAAAAGAAGCGGGAAATCAGTAAGGGGAATCAGGGAGAAATCTGGTATTTATCCCGAGCACTAGACAAATTCAAGCGTTTATTGCCAAGAGAGTAGCAGGGGGGTACTGCCTGCATTGCGGATGGTAAGCCACTGATCGGCTTGGTTGAACAGAAAAGTGTGTTTTTCCTCCTGCGCCAGCGTGAAGGTCTGCATTTGACTTCCGCACCTTACTACGGCCCAGCCCGGCCGGTCACCAGCATTTTTCAAAACCCCCGTAAGGGCATGCTCTGTTTGGGCCCAGGGCAAAGTCACAGTTTCTCCTGGGTATAGGGTCTGCTTAGTGGGGAGGTCAGCAGGGGCAAAAGCTTCCATAGTAGTGTCTTGTTTTGATGGCTTGGGTATAGCCTTTGGGTTCTTCAAGGGTGTTTGTCTCTTAGTTGCAGGATGAAGGCAAAGGTCACTCAACCGCGCAGAAAATCTTCTTTCATTCTATTTCATCCCTCATTCTTACCCTGCCAAATGAGGGGCGTAGTGGGCGTGGGTAGGTCCTGTGGTAGACCGTTTGACCCCTTGTACCCTAGGCAATGTACCCTTGAGCCTATAGTGATTGAGAATCCCGCTGCTAAGCCGTACTTTTTAGGCCTAATTCATCCAAACTGAAGTATATGCGTCGTACGCTCCTGCTCGGCCTGCTGGTTTTCAGCTCTCTGGCCGCTTGGGCTCAGCCCACTAACCTGATCCCGTCCCGTTTCGCCTTTGAGCCTAGCCTGCCTTACAACCAAGAGGTCCCTAGCCCAGCCCAATTTCTAGGCTACGACTTAGGCCTTTGGTTTACCAACTACACCTCCATAAGCCAGTACGCAGTACTATTGGCCAACTCCTCTGACCGAGTGCTGCTAGGCAACTACGGCAGTACCTACGAGGGCCGGCCGCTGCTCTACATGGTGATCTCTCACCCGGATAATCTGGCCCGTTTGGAAGAAATCCGGCAGAACAACTTGAAGTTGGCCGACCCGGTGAATACTTCTGAGGCCGAGGCCCAGCAGATCATGGAGAACCACCCGGTGGTGGTGAGCTACAGCTACAGCATACATGGTAATGAGGCCAGTACTACCGAAGCAGCCATGCAAGTGGCTTACCGCATGGCCGCGGCCCAAGACAGCGAGACCGTGGAAATGCTCAAGAACATGGTATTCGTGACCTTTTTGTGCATCAACCCAGATGGCCGAGACCGCTACGTGTATTGGTACAACTCGGTAGCTCGTACCTACCCCGCTACCGATCCGTATGAGCTAGAGCATGACGCTCCCTGGCCCAATGGCCGTACGAACCACTACTGGTTTGACCTAAACCGGGACTGGCTGTGGGGGGTGCACCCAGAGTCACGCGGCCACACGGACGTGTATCAAAACTGGATGCCCCAAGTGCATGTGGACTACCACGAGCAGGGCTACAACAGCAACTACTTTACCATGCCTGGTACCACGCCTCGCAACTTGCTGCTGCCAGACCAGTATGATGAATTTGCAGATAAATTTGGACGCGCCAACATTGCTGCCTTTGATGAAGCTCGCATGAACTACTTCACCCGCGAGGCGTTCGATTTCTTCTACCCGGGGTATGGCAGTAGCTACCCCAGCGTGAACGGTGCCATCGGTATGCTCACCGAGCAGGGTGGGATTGGTGCTGGCCGGGCCATAGAAACCAATGATGGGTACAAATTGCTATTGCGGCAACGGATTTGGGACCACTACACCACCTCCATTGCCACTTTGCGAGAGGCGGTTAACCTCCGGGGAAGTTTGCATAACTATCAGCGCCAGGCCAACAACCCAGCCAACAGCAAGAGTGCTACAACAGCCTATTTGCTGCCCGATGACCCCAACGGACATCTGTACGATGTGCTGAATATTTTGCAGCATCATAATATTAGAGTAGACCGGCTTACCGAACCTACCACCCTCAAGGGCGTCACGGACTACCTGACCGGGAATACCATCCAGAAGACCTTTCCTGAGGGTACGTACATCGTGCCTACCAATCAGTCACGCCACCTGCTTATCAATAGCTTGCTGAGCCGCGAGATGGAGATTGAGGACTCGGTGATGTATGATATGTCCACCTGGTCAGCGCCTTTGGCTTACCAGTTGGAGGCGTATAGCACTACTAGCAGGGTGCCCAGTAATTTACCCTCGGTAAGCGAACCGATTCCCTATCCCAGAGCTTTGGAAAACCCTCAGGCCCAGTACGCCTATGTGATTCCGGGTACGCAGCGAAATACCCCCTTGGCACTTTCGCTTTTGCACCGCAACAACTACCGCATTCGTTCGGCCACCAAAGCCTTTTCTGATGGCAGCCGCACCTATCCTGCAGGGTCCCTGATAGTACTCATAGGGCGCAATCTGGATAAAGCAGAAACTATCGTAAATGACATGGGCGAGATCGCCCAAACAGCCGCGGTACAGATTGTGGGAATGAATTCCGGCCGGATGGTATCTGGTATCGATTTGGCGAGCAATGACTCCCGGCCTTTGGATGCCCCTCGGGTCGCCATGCTGGTAGAGGGGCCTTTCAATACCTACTCGTCTGGCTTTATTTATTGGTTGTTCGACCAGGAACTACAGTATCCCATAAGCCGAATTCGAGCAGGTTCTTTGGCCGAATCGGATATTCCTAAGTTCGGTTCCCGGTATGGTTTGGCTACGCTGGATGATTACGATGTACTCATTTTGCCCGGCGGTGGTGGAGGCCTTAGCCAGGTATTTGGCGATGCCGGTAAGGAGAAACTGCAAGCCTGGATTCGTAAGGGAGGCACCGTGATTGCTACCGAGTCGGCAGCGTCCTTCTTTACCAAAGGCCACGAATTTACCGAGGTAGAAATGAAAGAGGCACCCAAGGACGACTCCGAAGAGGCGGACTATTTGGCTTACCAGGACCGGCAGCAGTATTACGGCCTCAAGCGTGTACCCGGTACCGCATTGCTTGGTCAGCTAGATACTAGCCACCCGCTAGCCTTTGGGCTGCCCAAATCCGTTTACATGCTCAAGTTTGGTAACTCTGCGCTGGTACCTTCAGAAAAATGGCAGACGGTAGGCCACTATGCCAAAGACGCTAGCCAATTAAAAGTGTCCGGCTATATCTCCACCGAAAACCGAGACCACTTGGCCGGCGGAGCCTTTGCTGGCGTTTCCAACATGGGTCAGGGCAAGATTGTGTATCTGGTAGATAACACCCAGTACCGGATGTTCTGGCGAGGCACCGCCCGCTTGCTCATCAACGGTGCCTTCTACTTGCCCTCCTACTAATCATCCCCCACTACCTACCCCATGGACAGGTGCTCGAATAGAATGATCGAGCACCTGTCCATTTTTTTTGGATCGATCAAGATTTCCGAAGGACTTCTCGCCATTGCCAGTTCGGCATGTTAGTGCCGTGGAGGCACCTAGCCTGCGCCAAAACATCAGAATCCCGAACAAAAACAAGGACAGTCACAATTCTCCTCCTTACCTAAGGAGGAGTGCCGCAGGCGAGGTGGTTTTATCCTTATCGCGATGAAACTCTAGCCCTATTCGGTTTTTCACCGAGGAATTGCCCAGCAAGAAGAGCCCGATCCCAAAGTACCCGTCACTAGAACTTCGACAGCCGATAACCTAGGTGGTTCCGCTTGTTGGTGGAGTCGGGGCGCGTAGCCTGCGCTAAAAGACCAACAAGGGCGCAAGGTGCGGGTAGCAGACTACAAAAACACCAGAACCCCGAAGAAAATCAGGACAGCCAAAATTCTCCTCCTTACCCAAGGAGGAGTGCCGCAGGCGAGGTGGTTTTCTATTTATCGTGATGTAACTCTATCCGTTTTCGATGTTTCACCGGGCTACCCAACGAGAAGAGCCAATTCCCTGAGCACCGTTCCATTTTATGAGGCCTAAAACAAGATCTCGCAGCGCATATGTAGCTGTACCGTGGCGTACTGTTTACTGGTACCATTCATTTGAGGTATGCACTTTAATTCCACCCGGTAATTGGGCAGCGGGCGGTCGTACCTTTCCTGAGCACATTCGCTTGGGCATTGCCATACCTGTAGGGTAGCCTTGGCTCGGTTGTACGCTTGGGTAAAAAGCGGTTTGTAATCAAACTGGGGGTCGCATTTCGGAACCGCTACGGATTCACTGGTTTGAAATAATACGGTAAAGGGACAAGAGTCCGGGAGTGCTTTGGGGAAGGAAACCAGGCTATCAGGATTAATAAAAACCACGTATTCACTATCCTGCTCCATACCTAGGGTATCTACACCCACCATTTCTACCTCTTCCCAGGGCACCTCAAAGTGGTTGGCCGGAAGTCCCCCCACGGTGAAATCCTCATCAGGAATAGAATCTTCATGCTTATCCGGTTTATTTTGATTGCATCCGATCAGGGGGATAAGTGCGAAGGCTAGGTAGATACAGGAGGAGATTCTCATGGCAACGGCAATGGGTGTATGAAAAAGATACCAGGATTTGCCTCGATAATCAATTGGTAAGGAGGATGAAGGCACTTAAACTGTTTGGGATTGGCTTATTTTCGCAACCAAGGTTTGAACCGTTCAACTGTCTGATCCATGCGTTATTGGTATCTACACCAATACTTCCGAACCCCTGAGCAAGGTGGGGCTATCCGGTCCTATTACCTGGCCAGAGGCCTGGTGGCTGCAGGCCATGAGGTTCACTTGGTGACTGCTCATGAGGCTCCTACCCCAAGGCAGGAAGTTATCGAGGGGATTCAGGTGCACTATTTGCCCGTTGCCTATCGGCAAAGTATGGGATTAAGCAGCCGTGGCAGGGCCTTTCGGGGTTATGTGGAAGCCGTGTTGCAATGGGCTGCCCAACAGACCTCCAAGCCCGACCGGGTCTACGCCACTAGCACCCCACTCACCGTTGGCTATCTGGCCTATCGATTGAAGAAGCGCTATGGTATACCCTACCATTTCGAGGTTCGGGACTTGTGGCCGGATGTACCCCTGCAAATGCTTCCCGCGCTTAAGGTGCTTTCTCCCCTCTTTCGGTATTGGGAAAAGCGGATTTACCGACACGCTAAAGGGGTGGTCGCCCTTTCGCCGCCCATGGCCGAGGCGGTCCGGCAGCGAGCTCCCCGTCAGTCGGTTGCTATGATTCCTAATATGGCTGATAACCAGCAGTTCACGCCCTTGGCCGTAGACGGTCCTTGGCGTCAGCGCTGGCAGGTGCCAGAGGGGCATAGTATCATTGCATACACGGGCAGCATAGGGCAGGCCAATGCTCCGGCTACCATTTTGAAATTTATGCAGCTTACTCATGAAGCCAAGCTGCCCATCCATTGGGTGGTAGCGGGTGAGGGGAGCCTTTGGGAGCAGGTTCGGTCGCAAGCCCCCAGCAACACCTCCTTTTTCCCTATTCAGGACAAGGTCGGCATTGCCTCCCTGTTGGGTGGGGCCGATTTCGCGTTGGTAAGTTTCTTGGAAAAGATTCCGGTCTTGGGCACCAATAGCCCAAACAAGCTCTTTGATGCCTTCGCTGCTGGGTGTGCGGTGCTTACAAACCGGGAGGGCTGGTACACCACGGTGGTAGAAGAGGGCGAAGCCGGCAGGCAGGTAGATGAAAATACCCTCCTTCCTGTTTTGCAGGCATATCTAAACGATGCTCCAAGCTTAGATGCCGCCAAAGCCAATGCCCATCAAACCGCCACGGAGTATTCCGTAAATACCTGGCTACAGAAGTGGAAGGCGTTTATTG
>JBCBHI010000328.1:0-5794 GCA_038525885.1 Bacteroidota bacterium | reverse complement strand
ATCAGAAGTAGGCAACCACGGTTCCCGTTCCAGGGCTACTGTAAACCAATGGTGAGCGGCTATTCGCTCAAAGTATACTCGGCAAGACATCACAGCATCATCCAAGATTTCAGCTCCGAAAAAACCCCATTCCGTCGGTGAAAAAATCCCCGTTTTTAGCTGCTCGCTGAAAGCCAGCTTTTTGCGGCCATGCAGCTTATATAGCGCCTCCTTGGCACTCCAGCGCAAGGCCAGTATATCCAACTGGTTGCGGGACCAACTGAGCTCGTTCTTATCCAAGAACTTAGGCGCCAACCGGGACAGCTTGTCTTGTACCAGTTCCAAATCAATACCGATAGGCTTTTCGGCATAATAGGCAGCAGCAGCATAGGGCCAGCAGTGGCTCAAGGAAATATGCCCGGGTATACCTACCAGATGCGGTTTACCAAACTCATCTTTTTCGATGCCCGCATAGGGCAAGCCCAATGCCTGGCAGAGGGCCTGCAGGGCCATGCGGCCGGCCAACCACTCGGTTTGTTTTTGGGGGTGTCGCAGGGTTTCCCATTCCTGCTTTCCGGCCTCTGTCAGGACCACCTGCGGCCGCAACTCTTCCTGTGGCTCCCGTATACACCACAGTACCCACTGTACACCATTCTTCAACTTTTCTGACCGGGAAACAGGCATTACCTTTACCGTTGGGTTATCCGACGATTTTCACTAATAATTTTAACTTTAGCAAACCTTAACCTCATGGGCCGACCGCAGGTCACCGTTAAAAAAATCCACAGCCTTACCGGACACCGGGATAGCGTATTTACGCTGGCTCCAGCGGGGTCTCCCCATCAATTTTTCTCCTCTGGCGGAGACGGACAGGTAGCGGAATGGAATCTGGAAAATCCGAATGAGGGAAGACTGATTGCCAAAATACCGACCTCGGTATATGCTTTACACTACTGGAAGGCCGAAAATACGCTGGTGGTAGGACAAAACACGGAGGGCATTCACTTGATAGATTTGGGGACCCGGGAAGAGCGAGGATCTTTGCAGCTGACCAAGGAGGCTATTTTTGATATCCAGATGATGGGCAGTACGGCCTGGGTGGCTTGTGGCGATGGCACGGTAGTGGTAGTAAATGCCCAAAACTTGCAAATCCTGGATACCCTTTCCTGGTCTAAGAAAAGTGCCCGAAGTATTGCTATTCACCCAGAACAAAACGAACTGGCAATTGGCTACTCAGACCATAGCGTACGCATTGTGGATGTAGATACGCATGCTTTGAAACAAACCATTCCGGCTCATACCAACTCGGTGTTCACGGTAGTGTACGATCCGCAAGGCCGCTGGCTGCTGAGTGGCAGCCGCGATGCGCGGTTCAAGGTGTGGCGAGCCCAGGAGGGAGAATACAGCTTGTATGAGGAAGTGATTGCTCATATGTACGCTATCAACCATATCACCTTTCGGCCGGATGGCCGCTATTTTGCTACGGGGAGTATGGACAAGGCGGTAAAGGTATGGGATGCAGATACCTTTCAGCTATTGAAGGTTATTGATAAAGCCAGGCATGCAGGGCACGGTACTTCCGTTAATAAGTTATGGTGGAGTACCTTTGACCAGCAATTGGTCTCAGGCAGCGATGACCGTACCGTATCGGTATGGGATATAACGATTGAAGCACAAGAAATATGAAGATAACGCCGTTGGAGATTCGGCAGAAAACCTTCGAGAAGGGTTTTCGCGGGTATGACAAAGACGAAGTAAATGCTTTCCTAGGCTCTCTTTCGGGAGAATGGGAGCGAATGATTGACGAAAACAAGGACCTGCGTTCTAAACTGGAGGCGGCCGAGAAGGAGGTAAATAAGCTACGGGAGGTAGAGAATTCTCTATTCAAAACGTTGCAAACGGCGGAGTCTACCGGCAATACAATAATGGAACAGGCCAACCGGCAGGCGGAACTGGAGTTGCAAGGTGCTCAGATAAAAGCCGATAAGCTGCTGGAAGAGGCCCGTACTCAGGCCCAGCAAACGGTAGATACTGCAGACCGCCGAGCAGAGGCTATTGTGCGCGAAATGCAGGAGGAACTGAAGACCTTGGGTGAGCGCTTCCGTGAGCTTGAAAACTACCGGGATGATGTAATGAGCACCATGAAGGGGCTTTCGCAGGATATCCTGGACAAGATGGATCGGTTTCGGAAGCAGCAACCGGAAGTGAGTTTGAAAGAGCTGTTTATGCGGGCCAAAGAGGCAGAACGTTCGGTAGAGCCTAGGCCAGCCCCTCCTAGGCCTGAACCCATAGCAGAAGCTCCGGCTCCCGTTGAGGAAGCGCCTACACCAGCCCAGGAAGTAAGTCCATCCCCATCTACGGTAACCCTGACGGAAGAGTCTGAACCGGAAGATGAGCCCACGATGGCCATCCATGATGCTGAACCAGCCACCGAGGAAGCCCCGGTGGCTCCTGAGCCCACCCCAGAACCTGTAGTACCTGAAGCCGAGGCGCCGAAGGTAGAAGCTACTCCCGATCCCGAGCCAGTTCCAGAGGTGGCTCCCGAACCGGAACCCACGCCGGAGGTAGTTCCCGAACCAGAGCCACAGCCTGAGGCAGTAGCAGAACCCGTAGTGGATTCAGCCCCAGTTGAGGAACCTGAGCCCGTGCAAACAACCCCTGAGCCAGAACCTGTAATAGAAGAGCCAGAGCCTCCGGCAATCCCAGAGGCAGAAGCCCCTCAGCAAGAAGTAGCGCCACCTCCTCCTGTGGAGGAAACACCCAAGGTGCCCCCCCCTGCACCGCAGGAAGAGCCTAAGAAACCGAAGGAGAAGAAAAAGGGTGGGGGATCATTTTTTGACGATCTGGACTAATCCATGAAGGGAACTATTGCTTTGGAGGGGTTGGAGTTTTACGCCTATCATGGTGTGCACCCTGAAGAACAGGTGGTTGGCAATCGGTTCGCCGTAGATCTGGAGGTAGTATCCGAGGTCTCACGTGCCGTAGCCGATGACGATCTGGAAGGCACAGTGGACTATGGACTGCTGTATAAAATTGTAGAGGAGGTGATGGCCCAGCCTGTCAAGTTGCTAGAGCACCTGGCCGGGAAAATGATCCGACGGATTCTGGAGGAGTTACCTACGGTAGAAGAAGTAACGATTCAGGTTGCGAAAGCAAACCCTCCAGTAGGAGGCGTAGCCCGGCAATCGAAAATACGACTGACTCAAGCAAGAAACCTATGAAAGCCAATCTCTTGATCCTTGGTGGACTCCTGTTAGTTACCCTTGCATCGGCCTTTCGCAGCTTGCCTGCCTATCAGTTCTACGATCAGCAGGGAGCACTGACCAGCTACGAGGAGGTGCTCAACGCAGCGTCCGAAGCGGACATTGTGTTGTTTGGAGAGTTGCACAACAACACCCTGGTGCATTGGCTTCAGCGACAGCTAGCAGAGGACCTGGCGAAGGCGGAGAGGCCGCTAGTATTGGGAGCCGAGATGTTTGAGACGGATGATCAGCTATTACTAGACGAATACCTGGCAGGGCTCATCCAGGAAAAGGATTTTGAGAATGAAAGCAAGCTGTGGTCTAACTACGCAACTGACTACAAACCTTTGGTAACCCTAGCCAAGGAATCAGGACTCCCGTTTATCGGAACCAACGTGCCACGCAGGTATGCCGCCTTAGTATCTCGCAAGGGCCTTACCGCACTGGAAGACTTACCCCAAGTGGCACAAGGCTTATGTGCTCCCTTACCCGTTTCGGTGGACTACGAATTGCCTGGCTACCAAGCCATGATCGATATGATGGGCGACCATATGGGGGGCATGGATCCTAGATTTTTTGTGCAGGCTCAAGCCTTGAAAGACGCCACCATGGCGAGCCGAATATTGGCCCACTGGCAGTCGGGTACTACCTTTTTGCACTTCAACGGCAGCTACCATTCCAAGGATTTCGAGGGCATAGGATGGTATCTAAAACAGGCCAATCCTGAACTGAATATCGTGACGATTCACAGTGTGGAACAAGCTACCCTTGAGCAATGTGATGAGGAGCATGTGGGCAAGGCCAATTTCGTACTGGCAGTACCAGAAAACATGAGCAAGTCCTATTAACCAGGGAATGTTCCCTCTACGTACTGTGTTACTTTTATCTCAAAGCAACAACACTCATGAGCGAAGAAAACACTGAAAAAGAAAATGGCCGAATTGAAAATCTGTTCGGCCAGTTTGGCAAACATCTAGACGACCTATTTGATAAGGCGAAAAACTCTGGTATGCGGGAGGAAGTAGAAGAACGCCTAGAGGAACTCAAAAGATCGGCTGGAAAGGTAGAGGATGACTTCAAAGATTGGCGTGAGCGCAATCAGGACCGCTGGAAGGAAACGGAAGACGGCATGGAACGAACCGCCCAAATCATCCGGGATGGCGTAAAGGACATCTTCGAGAAACTGCGGGCAGACCGCAAGGAAGATGATGAGCCCAAGGCGGAATCCTCGGAGGATAAAGAAGACAAGGCTTAAGGTCACCCACTGGTGAAGATCCTCCACCTCAACTCAGCCCCCACTTGGCGTGGAGGAGAACAACAACTTGTCTATCTGATTGAGGAATTGGCTAAGCTTGGGGTGGAAAACCGCGTAATTTGCCGCACAGGCAGTCCGCTGGCCAACTATCTACAAGCTCACCAAATTCCCTACGATGCTATCCCCTTTCGGGGTAGCGCAGACTTGCGCAGTGCCTGGCAAATTTGCCGAATCGGCAAGAGTTGGGGAGCGGACGTAGTGCATATGCATACCGCCAAAGCGCACGCCTTGGCGGTGTATGCCCACTTACTAGGTATGCATATTCCGCTAGTACTATCCCGAAAGATTGATTTTGTGTTGCGCACCAATGCGCTCACTCGTTGGAAATACAACTACTCCGGTATCCAGAAAATCCTGTGTGTTTCAGGCAAGGTTCAGGATATCGTACGTGCCGTTTTGAAGCAGCCCAGCAAGGCTGTCGTGGTTCACGATGGCATTGATCCCGACCGGTTCCAACACTCCGGCCCCTACCATTGGCTTAGATCTACCTACCATCTACCAGAAGGCAAAATCCTGATTGGTAACACGGCCGCTCTGGCCCCTCACAAGGATTACTTTACCTTTCTAGATACTGCAAAAATCTTGATCGACGAGGGGCTGGACGCCCACTTTTTCATTATGGGGGAAGGCGAACTTCGTGCCCCCTTAGAACAACACCGAAACCAACTAGGACTGGAAAAACAAGTAATCTTCACTGGGTTTCTGAACAACCTCCCGGAAGTACTGCCCGAGCTAGATGTATTCCTTATGACCAGCGAAGAGGAGGGGCTTGGCTCTTCCATCCTGGACGCCTTTTGTGTAGGCGTGCCTGTAGTAGCCACCGCTGCCGGGGGCATCCCCGAGATAGTGGAGCATGAGCAAACGGGGCTCTTGGCACCTGTGAGAAGCCCCAAAGAATTGGCCGACCATGTACTACGTGTACAGGGGGATAATGTGCTGCGGAGTCACTTGGTCACCCAAGCCCAAAGGCGTTTACAGACTAGCTTTACCACTCAAACCCTGGCGGAACAAACCCTCGAACACTACCGGGCAATCCTTTCCAGCCCCCATCCATAGCCAAGGCCTGCGCAAAAACCAGGCACCAGGGTTGGGGGCATGCGTTTCTAAACAGCATACCCCCAGAGATAAGCCTTTTGACTAGTTAGTCTTGGTGCTAACGGAAGCCCCGGAAGGTAAGGTTAGCGTTCTGGAAGCCCCATTCCACACCATTCCTTCTACCTGATAGTTATCCTCAGAAGGCTTACCCTTCTTATAAATC
>JBCBHI010000327.1:0-5806 GCA_038525885.1 Bacteroidota bacterium | reverse complement strand
CCGGCCACCTTTCCCTGATGAGGGAAAGGCGTTCCTTGCGCCAAACAAAGATTGGTGACCCAATTATCCCTTGGCTTTTGATATAGCCTCCCTACAGAAGGTTTATTATCCGGGAGGGTTTTGGTCAAACCTGGAAGCTTCTTTTGAGAGAAGGGCAATAAAAAACCACCTCAAAGGATGAGGTGGCTTTCTGGATTTTCCTACACTGTGTACCACTAACGAATTATTATTTTTCCTTGGCTGTGCTGCTGCCCTACCTGGGTTGTGTAGAAGTAAACGCCGCGTTGGGTGAGGGTAACGGGTACTTTGTGGGTGCCGGGGGTGAGGCGGCCAACGGACTGCTGTAGTACGGTGCGGCCCTGTACGTCTAGTACCGTGATGTGGCCCTCCTGGGTTTCGGGTATGGTGAAGAGGAAGTTGATTTCTCCGGCGGATGGGTTGGGATATACCACCAGCGAGAATTCCTCTGGTAGCAAGGGAGCTTCTTCTGCCCCGCGGGCCTGTGGATTGCTGTTGTACCAGGTGCCGTTGAGGTACCAGCCCTCGCCGCTGCGCGACAGGTCGGCGGTTTGGTTGGCGCCGTTGTCGGAGAAAATGAGGTTGGTACTGGTGGTGCTAGGCAGGGTGTAGCTAAACCAGCCATTGCCCTCGTCGGTCATGGCTACGCCGGGCCAGCTGGTGGTGAGGCCGCTGGGCGAGGCATTCCAATAGTACATGGTGGGTGCGGTGAGGCTCCCTTTGTAATGGATGACCAGATCTCCGGTGGGCTGTACGGGCCCGTCGGGGTTGCTGTTGTACCACTGCCCGTCTCTGTACCAGCCTTCGGCATCGCGGAAGAGGTTGGCGGTTTGGCTAGCCCCGTTGTTGCTGAAGATCAGGTTGGTGCTGTTGACCCCATCGAAGGTGTAGCTCCACCAGCCGTTGCCCTCGGGGCTCATGCTGGGGCCCGGCCAGCTGCTGGCGGGTAGCACGTCGGGGCTCTCGTTCCAGTAGTGCACGTTGGCTCCGGCCCAGCCGTTGGGTAGCCAGAGGTGTACGGTGAGCCCGCTGGCTGGGGCCTGGAAGGTGTAGGTGTAGGCCGCCGAGGTGGCTTGGTCTACCTCGTCTAGCGCTATGGCATTGAGCGTGGTGGTACTGGTGAGGGAGATGGGCCCGGTGTAGACGGTACTGGCATTGGTAGCGGGGGTACCGTCCAGAGTATAGAAGATGGCCGGGTTGGCATCGGTATCGTCCGTAGCGGTAAGGGCCACGGTCACGGTTTCCCCGTCCGTATAGGTGCCACCGCTGGGGTTGGCCGATAGGGTAGGAGGATTGTTGACGGGTAGGGTGGGGTCCTGGTCGTACCATTGCCCGTCCTGATACCAGCCCTCGCTGCTGCGGCTGAGGTCTGGGGTTTTGTTGGCTCCGTTGTCCGAGAAGATGAGATTGGTGCTGTTTACCCCCGCGAAGGAGTAGCGATACCAGCCGTTGCCCTCGTCGGTCATGGCTACGCCAGGCCAGGTAGCGGGCGGCAGTACATTGGGGCTTTCGGCCCAGTAATACACGGTGGCGGTGCTCCAGCTAGTGGGCTTGTAAATGTGTACGGTAAGGCCACTGCCTACTGCCTGGAAGGTGTAGGTGTACGTAACCACGGCGGAGGCCAGGCCCTCGTTGTCGTAGGCGATGGCCTTGAGGGTGGTATTGCTGCTGATGCTGATGCCGCCGTTGTACATGGTGCTGGCACTGGTGGGGGTGCTGCCGTCGGTAGTGTAGTAGATGGCCGGGCTGGGGTCGGTGTCATCCGTGGCGGATAGCGAGACCGATACGGTGGTGCCGGTGCTGTAGGTGCCGCCAGTAGGCGTGCCGGATACGGTAGGGGCTTGGTTGGTGACAATCAGTGGGTTGGTGTCGTACCACTGGTTGTTGTAGTACCAGCCTTCGCTGCTGCGGCTGAGGTCCTCGGTTTTGTTGGCTCCGTTGTCGCTAAACAGCAGGTCGGTGCTGTTTACGTTGGCAAAGGTGTAGGTCCACCAGCCGTCGCCCTGGTCGGTCATGGTAGGGCCCGGCCAGCTGCTGGCGGGCAGTACGCTGGGACTGGCATTCCAGTAGTGCACGTTGGCCTGGCCCCAGCCGGCAGGCTTGTAGAAGTGCACTTTGAGTCCGGTGATGGGCCCGATGGTGTAGGTGGCGCTGGCCTCGTTGCTTTGTACCACACTGCCGTCTACGGCAATAGCACGCAGGGTGGTAGTGCTGGCTACGTTGATGGGCCCGGTGTAGGGGGCTGAGGAGGTGCTGGGCGTACTGCCATCGGAGGTGTAGTAGATGGAGTAGGGGCCGTCGTCACCGCCAATGCCGGCCAGGCTTACGTTGAGCGGGGATTCGCTCTGGGTGGTGCCGGGGGTGAAGGTAACCACGGGCTGGCTGGGCCCGGTGACGCAGCCTTCGAAGAAGCCGGCGTTGCAAGCGCCGATCATGCCGGGGCCGTTGTATACGTAGATGCCTGCGGAGCCTGAGGTAACGGTGAAGGAGAGGCTGCCGCCAGAGGCTACGGCCTCGCGGCCGGTAACGGCATCGCGATAAATACCGTCGGTCATGCCGCCGAAGGTGAAGGAGGCTCCTCCGTCTTTGGCCAGGCCTACGGCTACCTCGCTGTAGACTCCACCGCCGCTATAGGCTCTGCGGTAGGCAACGGCATTGCCGGGGGCACCTTGCCAGCCCCAGTCGCCTTTTTGTAGGGCGGGTACGGCCCGGCGGATGGCGTTTAGCTTCTTGATGTGCTGGTAGATGGGGTGGCCGGGGGCTTGGTCCATCACGTTGCCGTAGTAGGCACGGCCCGTCTCGTCGATGGACAATTCGATGCCTGCGGCGTTGTGGATGTCCGCAAATTCTCCAGCCTTGAAGCGCATCTCGGTGCCGTAGTACACGGTGGGGATACCTCGCCAGGTGAACATAAAGTTCATGGCCGCCGCCAGGTTCTCGTCGGTACCACCGTAGCGGCGGTTCCAGTCATTGTTGGGGCCAAAATCATGGTTGTCTAGCCAGGTCACCAGGGTGCTGGGGTCGCTGTACAGGTGATCGTAGCGGGCGGCGGCTTGCACGGTAGGGAAGCTCTGGCCCTCCTCGAAGGTGCCGTGGAAGGTAGCCTCGGCAAAGAAGTCGATGACGGCTATGCCGCTGGGCGCAGAGTTGTTTACGGCCCCGCGCCAGGTGTAGTAGTGGGGGTTGATCTCGTCTACGGGGTGCAGCTCATGCCGTAGCTGGGCCACCTCGCCAAATACGAACAGGTCGGGGTTGATGGCCATGAAGGCATCATAGAAGTAGAGCACGTCTTCGCGGCTCATGTGCTTCATGGTGTCCCAACGGAAGGCATCTACGCCCATGGCGATAAAGGTGGAGTAGGCATTGACGAGGTAGTCGCGTACTGTTTGGCTGCCCGTATTCAGGTCGGGCGTATCGCCCGCCAGGGCGCGGTCTTGCAGGTTGACTACGTCATCGAAACCCTGGGCGAAGCCGTTGCCGCTGTGGTGGTACCAGTCTGGGTCGGAGGTGTTGACGTAGCTAATGGTGTTGGGCCACTGGTAGGCGGCCAGGTTTTGGTTGTAGGGGGCGGGTAGCTTGGCCAGGTTGGCGCGGCTCCAGATCAAGCCATCCTCCGGGTTGGGGGTGAGCCCGTCGTACTCCCAGTTGGGATTGTCGGGGGCGTACCATGGCTGGGTGGGGTCGGTGTTGTACTTGATCTCGGCCAGGTCCTTGATGCCGAAGCGCCCGGCGTGGTTGGTAACTACGTCCAGCACAATCTTCATATCGTGGGCGTGTACCTCGTTGATCAGGTCCTGAAACGTAGCGCCGGGCGACTCTAACCGGGGGTCCACCTTGGTGAAGTCCCAGGTGTGGTAGCCGTGGTAGTCCAAGGGGCTACGGTTGTGCACAATGGGGGTAATCCAGATGGCGGTGAAGCCCAGATCTTTGATGTAGTCTAGCTTCTGGATGAGGCCCTTGAAGTCGCCTCGCCAGGTTACGTCCTGTGGGTCCGTAATGCTAGGATTGCGGTCCGGGTCGGGATCGTAGCTGCTCCACTCCGTGGGAGCGTTGTTGTTGGGGTCGCCGTCAAAGAAGCGGGAGGTGAGTAGGAAGTAGATGGTTTCTTCCCGAAAGTCGACTTGGGCGGAGGCAGGCCAGTATAGGCCGAACAACAACACGCCCACCAGGGCCCAACGGACCCCGCGAGTGATCGTCGTTTTCATGCGAGTTTTTAGGTTTTCGATTCTCAAAAAGTCGGGCGGAAGTGTAGACACCCGATTTGCGAAAGCCAAGGTGAGGAAAAGCTCTCCGCTATGCGTGTCATGGGCGGAGATGACACGTTTTTGAATGCGCCTAGCGGGGTAAGTGGCTAAAAATCAATGGGATGAGTTAGGTGGAATTGCGAAGGTGTCAGAGGGAGGGATCGGCATGGAGATGGTGCTACGTTGGCTGGTTTTGGCAGGAGGGAGTGACACGAAAACGGTTGTGGACGCATTTTGAGTTGCCAAAAATAAACCCTTTGATAGAGTGCCTTTTTCTTATCTATTTCAGTTAGGGCTTATTATCGATGAGTTTTAACTTGCTTAGAATGGCAGATGTACACGACAAGAAAACTCGCTCTTACAATATGAGCCGTATCCGTGGGAAGGATACTAAACCAGAGATGCTTGTCCGTAGATATCTTCATCAATCAGGATTTCGGTATCGGCTTCACGCTAAATATTTACCAGGAAAGCCAGATATTATTTTACCCAAATACCGCACCGTGATTTTTGTCAATGGATGCTTTTGGCACGGTCATGAGAATTGTACTCACTGGCGAATTCCAAAAACTCGTACAGGATGGTGGAAGGAGAAGATCAAAAAAAGAAGAGCCCTGGATACCCAACATTATGCCCAACTAGAGTCCGAAAATTGGAGGGATCTCCTTATATGGGAATGTGATTTAAAGCCGGAACGGAGGGGGAAGACTCTTTACCAATTGATCAAGGATTTGACAGACGATGACCTCGACGTATCACTCTTTTAATTTTCTGGATTTGACAAACGAATGAATAATGTAGGATTGTAAGTTTATTCAACTTGTTCTACAACAGATTCCATATAACAGTCTAGGAAATCTTCTGTAACTCCTTTGATTTTCCGCTTTTGACATAAAGCGTAAAGTTCTTCTACTGCTGAGTAGGGAAAGTATTGGGTGTTTAACTCTTTAAACTGAGTCTTATTTGCTTCACGTATAACCTTCTCGCGTTCCTCATCAGGAGCTACAATGACGTATCGCGTATTGATGGGAGGGAATTTGTCCTGGAAATTCTTCATCCGAGTGAGGCCGCTAGTTACTCCAGTAGAATGTTCAATTTCCATCACTGCAGGCATCAACCTATGATTCTTAAACCAAATGCAGTCAATAAGTAAAGCTGCTTGAATGGCATCATCAAACGCGGTCATCAGTCGCTCATCTTTTAAGGAGGCGATTACCCCCTCGTATTCTCCAATACGTTTGTTTTGGTAAAGAATCCCTTTGTCGTTTTGGGCAATCCAAGTACGAAATTTGAGCTGTTTTCCAATGAAGTAGAGAGCAATTTGGATTTGGGCATGCCTTCGTTGTATTTCAATATCTAGTGGGGCGTGCTCAGCTTGATAGTCTGGTAAAACTAGTGATTCATAGAAAGCATCTAACGCTGGGACTTCCGAAATAACCATTTCTGTCTCGGCTTCCATCATGGCACCCTGGGCATGGGGGCTTTCTGGTCGCCATAGTAAATGTTTGTGTCCATTTTTGATGGAGGTGTGGCCACCTTTGTTC
>JBCBHI010000326.1:0-5809 GCA_038525885.1 Bacteroidota bacterium | reverse complement strand
GGTGGTTTTGTGCTTGTAACGAAAGTGCCCCACAAAACCACCGGGCACCGTCTATCATTCCTCTTACGGAAAGCATGCTCAATACCTGGGTAGCGGACACCACGTTGCAGATCCTGGTGGATGAGGAAGGGGCCTATACCTTTGAGCAAGTCCGGTCGGAGTCCATGTCCGATGCCTTTATCCCTCGCTCAGAAGCCCCCACCTTGCTCGATGCGCCTGTATATTGGGTGCGCATGCAGGTATGGCCTCAGGTGTCGGGCACTTGGTGGTTAGAGATAGAAAAATGGGCGCAGGCCACCCTGTACGGTACAGAATCGGTTCAGCAAACGGGCTATGGGCTGGCACTTGATGAATGGACGGACACCTCTACCCGGCCCATCCTTAGAATTGATCTGCAACCAACTGAAAGCCCGGTTACGCTTTGGGTACGCTTGGAGCGCCCACTGGTGGTTACGGACCTCAATCGGGTATCTATCTCTTCGGCCAAACCCCATGCCCACTACTGGGACCGGGTATTTTTTGCCGAGGGCATTTATCTGGGGTGTATCCTGCTGATGACCCTTTACCAACTCATTAGCTATACCTTCAACTACACCCGCGGTTTTTCTCAGCCACTATATCTCGGCTTCCTGGCTTTCGCCTTTATCACGGCCTTTCTAGATCCCGAAATGTGCCACTATCTGGTATGGCTTCCTGATTTGCATCCCCAAGAAGGCCTTAGGCTGTTTGGGATAAGCTTTCCGATCCTCTTCCTGTTCTACCTCCTGTTTACCATCCAGTTTTTGCGGATACGGGAGCATTTCCGTGGCGTGCGTTGGTTTTATTACGTGGTCATCTTTCTGCTGATCGCGTGTTCGTTCATCCAAGCCTTCAACCCCGGCCAGCTGCTGGTCATTCCCTTAGTAGGCTTGTTTGTGGTACTGGTTACGGTGATCCAGCTTTGGCTGGTAATCAGGTTGCAAAAACGGGGGAAGCTACCCAGCATCTACATCTTGTTTGGCTTGGCAAGTTTTACTCTGGCCAACTTTGTCACCATCTATTTCACTTCGCTGCCTCCGGGCTCCTCTCCGGTACCTGATACCCTATGGATTCGGTTGGGGATATTTTTTGAGATGTTCTTCTTCGCCGTCGCCATTAACGATTCCTTCCACAAGGAGCGTACTGCCCGCATGGAGGAAACCCTACTCCTGGAACAATCGCTGAGGGAGGAGGAGATCAACAAGGCCAAGATCATCTCCGAGCAAAATAGCCTGCTGGAACAACGAGTAGCGGAGCGTACGGAGGAGGTGACCGCACAAAGGGACCAGCTTTCCGAACAGCGCAACGCCTTGGAGGTGTTGAATCAGGGGCTGACGGACAGTATAACCTATGCAGAGCGTATTCAAACGGCGGTGCTGCCACCATCCCAGCAGCTATCGCGCCTGCTGCCGGAGAGCTTCCTGCTTTTCCTGCCCCGAGATCACGTCTCGGGTGACTTTTATTGGGTTTCCGAGCACGAGGATGAAGGAGGTACTTGCTGTATGGTGGGGGTGATTGACTGTATGGGGCACGGCGTACCGGGCGCCTTCATGAGTTTGATAGGGCACAACCTGCTTACGCAGCTGATTATCACCGAGCAAATGCGAGACCCTGGGGTCATCCTTACTGAGCTCAACCAACGGCTGCGGCGCCAGCTGCACCGGGAGGACCATGATGTATTCGAGAGTATGGACCTGGCCTTGTGCTGTATAGAACTAGAGCCGCGCAAACTGCACTACGCTGGGGCCAAGAGCCCCCTGGTGATGGTGCAAGCAGGGCAACTAGAGGAGATAAAGGCTACCCCCAGGGCGGTAGGCGGACTGGAAGATGAAACGCCCACAAGGTTTACCACCCATTCTTTCGATTTTCAAGAGCGTTCGCCGCAGGACCCCGTAGCGGTTTACCTGTATTCTGATGGCTTTCAGGATCAGTTTGGTGGGCCTAACAACAAGAAGTTTCAGCGGAAGAAGTTCAAAGAGCTACTTACGCAGCAAGCCGCTGGCGCCATGACGGCGCAAGAAGAGAAGCTCCGTCAGGTACTGAAAGAATGGATGGCGCCTGGCTTTGAACAGGTAGATGATATTACCGTGCTAGGGTTTAAGTTGTAGGGGGCTTGCCAGAGTCTCCGGCCTCTTCAAAGGTTTATGTGATTTAGTTTGTCCAGGGCCCCTTCCCGGCAATCAATAAACTGGACCAGCTTCATGTAAGAGGGCAAGGGCGCTGAATACAGGTAGATGGGTTTCAGTACGGCGGTATCGCTTTCCCGATTTCGAAAATGGGCAATGTGGTACTCTTCCAGGCAAACTTTGGAGGCTAAGTATTGCGGCGAAAGCAGGGTGTATACATACTGGCTATCGTCCAGGGCCTCAAACAATTCTTGCTGCCAGGCATGGCCGGTTTGCAATGATTTTTTGTCAAAAAAGATAGAAAAGTTAGCGTTTTTCTTCCGCAAGGCGTCATAAAGTGCTGCCGCCATATCCTCATTGTCGTGCGAGTAGCTAATGAAATAATCGTAGGTGTGGGCAGAGGACTCTGGTTTGAAATGCACCCCGTATTGGTGCTTCAGCTCCTTGAAGATTTTGGAAGCTAGGGTGGCTTGTTCCGCAGAGTAGGTAACAATCTTGATGGTGTCCAGGTCCAGACCGATGTTGAGCCAGTTGACCGCAGCTTCTATGAGTATAGGGAGAACCCTCTCCACAGGGTAGTTTTGGTCGCCCGTGGTAAGAATAGGCATGCCTATGCTTTTGATATCGTATTGTTCTGTCATAGGCAGAAGAGCCTGGAAGATATGCCCAATAAGGGCCGGCGGGTTTCTGTCTACCCCCAAAGGTTCGAAACAAAGGATTCTCGAAAACTGTATTCCCTGGTAGTCCTCTGGGATGAGAGGTTTAGATAGCCAGCAGGAGAATATGTCTCGCAGATCTTCTTCTTTGTTTGCCGCCAGATTGGCTACGGATACCCCTTTCCTGAACAGGGCCCCTATTAAGGAGGTGCGGGTAGGTATGTAGTCATTGGGAAAAGCCGAAGTGACCAGCATATCAAAATAATCCCTTCGGTTGAGATTGGTCAGATCTCCGTGGTAGAGTTCAATGGTTTTGGCCTTCCCTTGGTAGTTGACCTCCAGTACGTCCAATCGTTGCATTCAGCCGGATAGTTTTCCTGATAAGATAGCCATTACTGATGGTTGAAGGAAAATGCCCTGGGTCTTTTAGGATGGTTTTTTCTACCCGATGATTAATCGGCGCCTATTCTACAAATACCTTTTCCAGATCAACTTTCAATTGGTTATTGAAGATATGCACGGGTACTGACTGAGGAGTGGTATACGTAATGGGTGGGGCGTAGGTGCCGGACTCCTGCAGTAAGTGTACCATCACCACGTGCTCACCAGGAAATACAACCCAATATTCCTTGACGCCAGATTCCTGGTATAGGTCGTACTTATGTGTTAAGTCTTTGTTGCTGGTGCTGGGAGATAAAATCTCAATGATCAGGTCGGGAGCTCCCAAACAGCCTTTGTCATCTAACTTATTGGGATCGCAAATTATACACAGGTCAGGCTGTACAACATTGATCACCTCGTTGTCCATGAATTTTCCTGGTTTGGGGAGTCTCACGTCAAAGGGAGCCGCATATAGTTGGCACGGGTCTTCATCAGTGATGAAGCCGATGAATGCCTTAGTAAGCTTCATTGAGAGAAATTGATGCTTTCTGGCAGGTGCAGGAGTCATTGGGAAGATTCTCCCCCGGATTAATTCTACTCTCTCTTCGAAAGTCCACCGGAGATAATCTGCATAGGAATATACCTTGTCCAAGTCAACTGTGATCATATGTTAAATATACGAATCCATTTTGTGGTAATAGAATTAGGTAGCCGCGGGAGATTACTTGGCTAACATTATTCCTTCTAAGAATAGACTGGCTATGTTGAGGTCAAACATCGTACCGCTAAAACGACAACTTCGGCGAGTGAAAGTCTCCAAGGGTTGGCGGGTTGGCAGGTACTACTTAGGTTCTTCCGTGCCGTTACCAGTGAAGAAAATTAGCAAGTGGCTGATGGTGAGCTGGTTGCGCGGGAGGGGTCGGATCGGTATCTGCGTTGTGAAAACACCAATCCGATCCCTTGCTAGCCCCTTCCTCGTTATCTCTCCGGGGCGGGGTTCCGCTTTGTGGGGTAGGAGCCCAAGCATTTCTTTACAGGGCAGCCACGCGGCTCCCTCCTTTTTCTAAGGTGGGTTTCAACTCCCATTTACCTGTCCCATTACTGCATTATGCAGCATATGGGTAAGGCCCGTTTGGGTGAGGGGAGTAGGGTTGGGGTAAGGATTTGATAGCATGAGGGTTACTGCTTCCTCAATCTGAGTTTCCCCAAACCCGATGGTACGCAAGGTGTGAGGAGCCCCGTTGCTTTGGGCTAGGTCTTGCAAGGCCCGTGGGGGATAGGGGTGGCTGAATGCTGTCTGAAAATCTTGCCTAGTTGCCTCGGACAGTTGGGGCCATTGGTACTCCAGTACGTAGGCCTGCAACACCGTATGCACCTGTGCGTGGTCTAGCTGAAAAGAGCCCCCGAGCACGTGGGCTGCCTTGTGATGCAAAGCCATGGGCACCTCGCCCAGGCACTTGCCTGCCAAAAAGGCTCCCAATTGAAGCTGCTGATTGGTTTCCATGCTGAGGGTATCGCTTAGTGCCAGTTGGTGGAGGCCTTCTCGTAGCTGACGGATGCCATAGAGTGCATGCTGGTGGGTGAGGGGATTTCCCTCGGGACTATAGACCGCCTCCATCAGGTGGGCCATGGCGTTCATGCTGCTAGTGACGGCTAGGCTTTTGGGCATAGTGGCCGTAAGGTGGGCGTCGTAGATTACCTGCTGGG
Source organism: Bacteroidota bacterium (assembly GCA_038525885.1). Lineage (GTDB taxonomy): Bacteria > Bacteroidota > Bacteroidia > Cytophagales > Cyclobacteriaceae > DMST01. Next base: position 921 of record JBCBHI010000326.1, on the reverse strand, counting down.
GCTGTACCACAGGATTCCGGCCGGTAGTCTTGCCGTTTTCGGTGGAGATACCCCAAATGTTGGTCATTTCTGAGCCCGCGTAGGTGGTAGGTACGGCAATGATAGGGAGCGGTTTCCTGAGTGCCAGGGCCTTCGCCAAACCAATGGCGGAGCCACCCCCGATTGCCACCAACACTTCACTCGTGTTGGCTTGGCTCATTTTGAAGGCCTGATCTACCAAGATGTGAGGTACATGCTGAACAACATGGGGGAAGTGATAAAAGCGTTCGCGGGAGTAGTTTTCCGATAGCTGATCAAGGATCGGCTGTATCCGCTTGCCACCGATGATAAAGGCATGGGTATAGGAGGCTAACAGACTAGGGAGTACGGCTACCTTACCTGGGCCAAAATGGACTTGACTTGGAGCTTGGGTGAAGTGGAAGTCGAATGGATGCATGGAAGAAGGCCTTGGTAAAGGGTAATATGAGCAAGTATGTTCAATACCTAACCGTCTGGACCCTCCTAAATGTTCGATGGGTGTTTCCTTGGGAAGTTACCTATGGCTATGTCTGGATATGCAAGTTCTTTCTTTACTCCATCACACCCAGGGTGAGGTAGAAAGACAATCTGTTAGGCATAGGACAGAAGTTAGTTGCTCCTAAGCCCTAGTAATATTCTCGGCCCACCGTAGAGCTACTTGTACAATTGGGGTTGAGTCCGTTTTGGGGTATAAAAAGTACTTCCTGTGGTGACCTAAAGTAAAATGAATCCAGACTGCCAGCAATAGGCTCAATACCTGTTTCAACACCTAAATTATTTTCAAAAAAATTCAGCATTCGTCCTATGTTAGTTTTCAACATTTGAGATTAATATTTGTGGAGTGATTCATGATCTAGATTCAACGAAACCTGGTAAAATATAAGTCGTTGTACTTTATCAGGT
>JBCBHI010000325.1:0-5821 GCA_038525885.1 Bacteroidota bacterium | reverse complement strand
CACACCTGGACCCGCAGGCTCCTTGCCAGGGATTCCTCCTCAACGGGGAATACCAGTGCTATACCAACTGGTCCAGGTGTGACTTGCTCAAGGCCATGCCTACAGCGCTGAGGTACTGGTCGTTGGGGAGGAAGAAGTGGTCCTTGGGCGCCGTGAAGTAGGACAGCGCCATGCCTAAGGCCAGCAACAGGAGGGCCCCGCCTACCTTTGCTAAGGACTTATCCCCGAACTGCTTCATGGTATTCGGCCTCCGTATTTACCTCCCAGATATTCCCCTTGTCCGTTTGCTGGCTTAGGATGTTGGCCACCGCCTCCATGGCCGTGAGCATAGAGTGGTCCTGGTTGTTGTACTTATGGGTGCCGTTGCGGCCAATCAGGAATAGATTGGGAAAGGAGTCCAAAGCGGCGCGGATCTGGTCGAAATCCTGGTAGGTGCCCACGTAAGAAGGGTAGGCCTTTGGCATGCGCACCACCGTACCGTCCAGTACCGCATCGGGGTGAATGAGCCCAATGGTAGCCAGTTCCTGGGCTGCCAAGGTGCGCAACTCCTCGTTCGTCATAGCCCAGAGCTCATCTCCTTCCTGGCAGAAATATTCGGCTCCGAGCCAGAATTTCCCGGATTCAGCCACCATATGCGGGCTCCAGTTATGAAAGAATTGCAACCTACCCACCTGCACCTGGCTATCCTGTATGTACAGCCAGTTGTCTTGCACGGTTTGGCCGCCTACCGCCAATTCATCAAGTAGCAAACCCACTATGATGAAATCCCGGTACTCCAATTGAGCTGCCATCTGCTGTTGGGCCCGAGGCAGTGCGTTGCCCAGCGCCCGGGTCAAATGCCGGACCGGCATGCTCGATATCAATACCTCGCAGGGCAAGGAATACACTTCCCGGGTGCACAGGTCCCGGACGCGTACTTCGGTGATAACCCCAGCTTCTGTACGAATGCGCTCTACCCGTTGCTGCAGCCGGAGGTCTACCCCTGCTTCCAGACTGCGGTTGGCTACAGCTTCCCACAGCTGGCCGGGACCCTGCTGCGGATAGAGGAAATACTCCGTAAGGGTTTGCTCCGTACGCTTGTTGGCAAAGCTTTGCCGGTTGGGGAATAGCAGAGACGTAACGTAGTGCCGCAGGATGGTCCGCAACCCCAGGCCCTTTACCCGTTGGCGGCCCCACTCTGCGCTGATCTCCCGGCAGGGCTTGCCCCATACCTTGTAGGTATAGTCCTTGAAGAAGGTTTCGTATAGTTCCTTGCCAAACCGGTTGATGTAGAAGTCCTCCAGATTGGCCTCCTCCTTTATGGGCCTTATCCGTCGGTATATAACCGAGAATAAGATCTTAAGGCTTTTATACAGGCCTATATTAAGTAGCGTCTGTAGGTTGATCTTCAGTGGATAATCGAAGAACTTCTTCCGGTAGTAGATTCTTGATTTCCTCGGTCTCAGCAGCATATGCGGCTCATGCGCCAGAGCCCTACGCACAGGCGTAAAAGTCTTGGTTTGCTGCTGGTAGGTAGTAGCCAAGTCCGTTTCGCTGGCATATATGGGCAAGAACTGCTGCCACCAGGCCAGTACTTTGTCCGACTTCGAAAAGAAGCGATGCCCGCCAATGTCAATCTTGTTTCCGCGGTAGTCCACCGTTTTGCTGATGCCCCCCACCTGGTCTTCTGCTTCCAGCACCACCACCTCATAGTCCGTAGATTGCGTAGCCAACTCATAGGCCGCCGTAAGTCCTGCCGGCCCTGCCCCCACAATCACTACCCGCTGTTTCCTATTCATGCCTGTACACTCAATTTTTGCCAAGTCTGCTTGGCCTTACCATACTGATATTCCACCAGGCCCAAGGCCAACCCCAACGCGGCGGATAGGTGATATATCCCATGTAGCGCCAGGACCAAGGGCCATTGGTAGACCTTAAAATGCTTTCCCAGAAAGCGATAAAACGGCCGGTTGAGCAGGATAATCGCTAACCCGGCCAGGGCTGCCAGCCACAAAAATTCAGAAGCTATTACCGAAAGCCCTCCACTGATGAGCAGGATGAAAATCGCTACCGTGGTCCAGCGCTCGGTGTACTTCACATTCAAGTCGTTGTGCTGCCACTGCTGATGTTGTAAAAGCAATACGGTCCAAGGCTTAGCCCGGCGGAAAACATCCGTGAAGACCATACTGCGCAGGTCCCATCTTTTCAGGTGCGTTACCTGTATGCCCTTGCATAGGGCAATGCGATAGCCCTGGGCTCTTAGCCGGTACCCAAGCTCCACGTCCTCTACGCTAGGTTTGGCAAAGGATTCGTTGAATCCTCCTGCTCCTTGAAAGACTGCCGACCGCACGGCTCCGCAGGCACCCCAAAAGGTGGAAGCTTCCGTAGCTCCCCGCTGATGGGTATAGTGGTGCAGTAGGTTGCGAAAGCGCGAGACCACCCTGTCTTCGGCCGGATGTTCATCATAGGAGCCAATCAGCGCATCCGCGGTAGGCTCTTTTTCAAAATGCTCCAGCACTTGTGGCAGCGTAGTAGGGTGCACGCGCACATCGGCATCCAGAAAAAGCAACACTTTTCCCCGAGCTACTCGCGCCCCCTGGTTTCGTGCCACCGCAGGCCCGTAATTCTTCGCCAGCGTAACGATGCGCAGCCGGGGCAGATGAAACTTCTCGAAAAAGTAGATATCAGGGGTCACCCCATCCAGGACCAACACCAGTTCAAAAACCAAGGTCTCGGCTGCCCTTTCCAAGGCCCTAAGGCAGGTAGCAAACGATTCGCTTAGCTGGTGGGTAGGTACGATGACGGAGAGACTCAAATTCATAGCCAGTCATTTGAACCTGAACCAATAAAAATTACCCCGGAGGGGCAAACTCCTACCCCGGAATTGAATCTTTTGTATTCCTATTGTAAACCTCCAAGTCAGGATAAAGGGCCAGTAAGGGGGATTCTGGTCTACAGCGGGATCAGTGAGACGGTTTTCGGATCACCCCAGTGTTCCTCGGTCTAGTCGAGTTTTCAGGGCCAATACAAGGAACTTATCGTAATTGTGCTATTTTCATAAAAATTTTCATTTAACCTTTTTCCATGGCATCCCTGTTTTTTCTCTTGAGCTTTTTACTGGGTTTGTTATTTGTAGTGGCCCTACTCGCACCCCAACGCCTCTTGCCCGGCGACCAACCCAAACGCAGCAAGGCGTTTTTGTTTTACCTGCTGCCCTCTATAGCATTTTTGTTGGTGTCGGTGGCGATTAACCCAGATCCGGCAGATGCTTTCCTGGATGACCTTACGGCCACCGAAATTGATCTGTCAGGCGAGAACCTGTACCGGCTCCCAGAAGAGTATGCCCAGTTTACTGAGCTGCGAAAGCTCAATGTTTCGGACAACAACATGGCCGAGGTCCCCCCAGTGCTTTTTGGTTTGAAAACACTCACGCACCTGAACCTGGCAGAAAACAGAATTTCAAGCTTGCCAGAGGGCCTCAAAGCCTTATCGCAGTTGCAGACGCTCAATCTCTCGGGTAATCCCATCGCCGAATTACCCGCTTGGCTTAGTGAGCTACCTACTTTGAAAACGCTAGATATTTCCCATACCCAGATAGAACAGTTGCCAGCTGCCATTCGGGCTAAGCAGGCGCAAGGAGCATGGGTGGTAAACTACACCGGAACGGCTGCTTACTATGCGGAGCATCCCGAAGAAAACCCCAATGCTGAGGATCAGCTTTCGGACTCAGAAGCTCAAGCCGATAACGCTTCCTCTGGTACCGATGAGGAAGATCATGCCGAAAGCCTGGGGTCTTTTGCCCGTAGAAAGCTCTTTGGCCGGGATGACTTGGGTCACAAACGCGTATTTGGCGAAGGGGAGGTGTATTATGATGACCCCGTGACCCAAGCCATGGCCGATAGCGTGGGCTCTTTTATGACTCAGGTAGGTTTCTTCTCGGAAGAGAGCGGTGGCGCCGTGCAGTTGTTGCTCAACCAGGAGAAAACGCGCTACATCGTAAAGGTAGTCACCGTGTATTCCGATGCGGAGGAAATAGAAGCAGATATTCAGGCCGCTTTCCAGTTCTATGCCGTGTTGCTTTCCGGCACGCTGCCTAACCAACTACCCGTGGACTGGACCCTGTGCGATGATGACCTGGATCCTCTCCTGACCGTAGCCTCGGATGGATAAACGGGTACGGTAGCTATTCTACCTTGATCAATACCGCGCCGCTGGTTTGTAGGTCGGAACGGAGAATGATTCGCCGCCGAATGCCCGCCGCCCTCAGGGCAATGGCAGCGGTATTGGGTGGGCTAGAGCCCAGGTTCTCGGCATGAAAGATCAGGTAGTTATCTCCGGGCGAAAGCGCGATCTCGTACTTTTTGTGCTCCTCGGTAGTCATGATCTGTTCCAGCACCGGATTCCCATTCACAAACACCGTCACAATGTCCCCGTCCTCCTGGGCATTGTCCCAGATGGAAAGCTGCAGTGAGTGATCCGGCGTGCTTAGCGTTTGAGAAACCTGAACTTGCCGGTCACTTCCCTCAGCATAGTCGGCTAGTTCCGGGGCGGTCTCCTCTGGCTTTTCCTTAGGCTGGTACAAGGTGATGTGCCCCGGTGAACATGCTGTGCCTTCGTACAAAGTACCCTCCCAATCGCCTTCCAGTACCCACTGGTCAGCCTCCTCACGGCGGGTTAGGGTAGCTTGTTTGAAACACCAGTAAAAGCCCGGCTCTGCGCCGTCAAACAGCAGCTGGGTTTCCTGAATATGAATTTGGTCCCCATAGCCCACTACCGACCAGGTAAGTTTGTGGTCGCCTACCCCGCCACCGTGCTCCACCGCAATGGAAGAACTGCCTTGCTGGCCAGCGTATAAGTCCAGCTCATACGAGAAATCATAGTCCTTATCTTCCTGGGTGAGTACGCCTACCCACCGGCCACCCAGTGGATGATCCTCGGAGATGGGCGAGGCATCGCCAGGGGCTTTGCTCAGGGTGACATTGCCTTTGGCGCAGCCTGGTGCCACGAAGGGGCCTTCCAGCCGCCATACATTCGACTTCTCTATAAAGCGGAGCTTCATCCCTTTCCAGCAACCCTGGCCACTGTCAACCGGAGAAGTTTCCGAAAATCGGACGTATTGCGCATCGGCTACCCCTTCGAATTGCCATTTCTGGGCAGAGGTGGAGCCCTCTAGCTGTAGCCAGGTAGTTCCTTGTATACGGTGCCCTTCCTGCTGAATGGCCACCCGGTAGTCGTACCGTAAGTCGCGCCCCTCCAGCGTGATTTTTCCTTTCCAATCACCGGAAAAGTCTTGGGCCAGCAGAGGAAAGCCGACAAATAACAAGAGGAGGGTAGGGAACAGGATATTGCTTCGCATAACCATAAGGTACAAGGACAGGGTGGAAATGTCACCCTACAGCGGGTAGCAGTAAGGTGGATTGTGGAAAATAACGCAGGTGCCTTGAGTCCAATAGTTATGGTTTAGGCGCATGAGTTCATCAGAACTAAGGGAGTCTTGATAATCGGTAAAATACAATAAATCATTGAAAAAATGTTAAATTGATAGGGCTGTGCATGACCTATGTCTGGTTACATGTCATTTGTTTCTGGGTTAAAAAAGGAAGGATGAGGCAAGGCAAAATGCATGTACAGTCTAGTGTGGCATTACCTAAAATTTTCATTCTTAAGATTTAATTATGACAGTTGATTACGTAAGACAAACCCTCAATAATAGGGGTAAAAGACAGATTGATTTAGGCCAGGCGGGATCATTTTTAGAAATCACAACCGACAACAGCGATCCGGAGCAAGAGTACATTGGTGGCAGATTGTTTAAAAGTACCCATTGCACGAAAACCGTAAC
>JBCBHI010000324.1:0-5830 GCA_038525885.1 Bacteroidota bacterium | reverse complement strand
AGACCTTAAAAAACTACGAGAACCAACTCGCTCCCTATGGTTTCATGAGAGTGCATAAATCCTGGCTTATTAACATGGATTACGTGAAGGGATTTGATAAGCGCGAAGGTGGTTACGCCATCATGCAGGACGAGTCAAAAATACCGGTATCCCCGAATAAGCGAAATGATTTTTTTGCTCAATTGGGTAACTAAGCCCATCAACCCCCATCGCTTAAAATAATCTACCCCTTTATTTCCTTCATCCACTCTATACCTTCATTCAAACCCCCAGCAATTACGCCTACCAATTGCATGATTAGCAGAATAAAGAGTAATCATCAAACAGAAGGTTGGTATGCAAAAAACATTACTTCTCGTAGTGGTAGGACTACTATGTATTCGTCCTGCGACCGCTCAAGAATTTACCCTCACCCAGGATATTTTATTTGATACGGCCAATTCTCGCTTTGGGCAGGCAATAGCTGTAAGCGATAGCACGGCAGTAGTAGCCTGCAAAGGCTGCTCCCCTAGTGGGGCTGCCTTAGTTTATGAATTTGACGGTAGCCAGTGGAGTGAGATAGCCAGACTCACTCCCAGCAGTCCAGTATCGGGAGCCAGTTTCGCTCAGTGCGTTGATATTGACGGCGATGTCATTGTGATTGGCAACCAGGTAAACCGGGTATATGTATACGAAAAACCAAACGGGGGATGGGCCGATGCCACCGAAACGGCTATCCTTAGCCCTTCCTCTCCCTCTGCCTATACAAAACTTGGGACCCGCATAGCTATTGATGATCGGCTTATTGGCGTCTTTGAAGACCAAACCAATCGTATTCTGTTGTATGAACGTTGCGGAAGTAATTGGGTATCCGGCACCGAAACCGCTCATCTCACGGTGCCCAACTTAAACCAATTATCTTCCAATTTCGGATTTGGTTTCGATGTCCTAAGTGATGTAGTATTGGTCAATGGTGGAGATGGGGAACTATTGCTTGGGAGTGGTGATCCTTTGCCCGGTTTCATTTTTGAGAGGCCATCCACCGGATGGGCAAACACTAATGTTCCTACGGTAATTCTCTCCTCCCCTCTTACTCAAGCAGCTAGCCCACAGCAAGCCGTCCTCACAGAGAACTATGCCTTTTTGGCCTTTCGCGCCACCGGTATGCCGGTTCACGTTTACAAAAAACCGGATGGGGGTTGGTCTGCCGCCGATACCCTTACCCCCGCAGCCTTACTCTCTCCAAAATCTAACCAAACAACCCAGTTCTACGGATTCTGGATGGATGCCAAGGAGGACAACCTACTGGCCGTAGGAGACTATGGGGCTTCATCCAATACCGGATTGGTAGAGATATTTCAAAGCCCATGCTCGGGTTGGGAAGATACCGTGGCTTCCTATACGCTTGTTGCCGAGACACCCGCAGCTAACGATAGGTATGGGGTGGGTGTGGCCTTGAGTAAGCAGGGTGATTTGCTGGTAGGGGCTGATTTTGCCGATGTCAATGGAACCAACAACACAGGCCGGGTATATGCCTACCTCCAAAACCAGTTAGACTTATCTGCGGTGGAGTTTCTCACCATAGCCGACGGCCAAGACCGTATGGTACAAGTAAATCAGGACTCCATTCTTCCCTTGGCAGACCTTAGTACCACCGGAGTACTTCCTAAGGGGAATCTATTAGAAGGCAGCGACCGCTATCTATATGGAGTCATGGCGGGTTCTGGCAGCAATTACGGTTTTGTATACCGGGTCTTTCCTGATGGTAGGCGCTATGAGGTGATTCACTCCTTTACCGGTACGGGAACAGGGGGAACGGGAACCACACCTACCGGAAGCCTTATTGAACTTCCTGACGGACGGTTAATGGGAATCACCCAGGGAGACGGCTCCCAAAATCCAGGGGTAGCCAGCGGAGCCATTTTTTCAATGCAAAAGGACGGAAGTGGCTTTACCAATATCAAAACCTTTGATGGTCTGAATGATGGAGAGGAGTTTCCCTTAGCCTTGTCTTACGCTGAAAATGGCTGGTTGTACGGCTCCGTGGCTGGTAACAACGGTGGAGTTTACAAAATTGCCCCGGACGGCTCCAACTACACCATCATCGATACCCGATCCAGTACTTTTTTGGGGACATTGGTACCGTTTGGTGGGTCCTTATTCGGGATAGAGCAATTTGGTGGTGCCGGCTTTGACGGCGCTATCATTGCCATTGACACGGCTACCGATGTAGTCGGCAATGTGTTTGAATTTGGAGGAAATGAGGGAGAGCGCCCCACCAACTCCCTTACCCATCACGAAGGCAAGCTATATGGCGTTACCAGCCAAGGAGGCACCTTCAATGACGGTACTCTTTTCGCTTTCAATCCCGACGACTCCTCCATCTCTATTGTGGAGGCTTTTGACCTTGCCGGGCCAGGAAAAACGGACCTTATAGAGGCAGCAAATGGAAAATTATATGGATTCACTCAGAGGGGTGGAGCAGAAAATATAGGTTCCCTCTATGTCCTCAACTCTGCTTGCCAAATAGAAGAGATAACTGCTTTTACAACAGCATCGGGCAGTTCACAACCTATTTCCATACCTATAGAACTCACCCCGAATACCGCCCCGATAGCCGTGGCTCAACTAGCTGATCTGAACACAAAAGAGGATGCTAAGGACCTGGATACGCTTTCCTTAGGAGGTGTATTTGATGCCGCCGACGAACCTATTACCAATTTGGAGCTTCAACTAACCACCATAAGTGATAGCAGCTTATTTGATTCCGTCTATTTATTGGATGCAAATGATCTGGTAAATGCCCAGTTGGTCCTTGACTATACTCCCAACAGCAGCGGTACAAGCCTGCTTACCCTTCAGGCAATAGACAGCCGGGGAGCTACTGTGACTGAGTCCTTTTCAGTAATTGTATCCCCAACCGCAGATGCCCCCACACTCACGAGTGCCGGTACTATCTATGGTAGCCAAAACTCCACCGGCCTGGTAGCAACTCCTAGCACTCTGGATGGGCCCGAGGTCACGCGTTTTCAAATCCGCTCCATTAGCGGAGGTAGCTTATTCAAAAGCGACGGTACCACCCCATTAAGTGAAGGCGATTTCATTACCGTAGTCGAAGGACAAGCGGGCCTGCGCTATCTGGCGGAACAGGGAGCTGATGGGACCGTGGGCATTTCAGCTGCGACGGATACCGAGGTAGGAATAGATACTACCCACTCCATTATTTCCGTTAGTCCTGCCTTGCTGACAGCCGTTGCGGATGACATCACCACCAACTACGGAAATACCAACCCTACCCTGACCATTTCCTATTCCGGTTTCGTGCTTAATGATACGGAAGCGGATCTGACCGTAGCCCCAAGCGCAAGCACTACCTTCGACGGTTCAGCTCAAGGCCAGTTTCCCATTATCCTTACCGGAGGCCAAAGTGACCGGTACAGCATTTCCAAAACGAATGGCGAACTCACGGTTGGTCCTGCTGCGCTAACCATACAGGTAGATAACGAAACCGTTACCTATGGGGAAACAGCTCCAGAGCCAACGTTTACCTACAGCGGTTTTGTACTTGGTGAAGATGAGAGTGTACTAACCTCTCCTCCCACGCTGAGTGGAGGGACCACAGGAAATCCAGTCGTGGGTAGCTACCCTATCACCATTGGGGGTGCCACTGCTGATAACTATACTATCAGTCATGTAGACGGTACCTTGACGGTAAGCCCGGCAACCTTAACGGTAACGGCTATGGATACTACCATGACCTATGGCGACCCTGTGCCTGATTTAGGCTTTATGTATTCAGGCTTTGTACTGGGGGAAGATGAATCTACCCTCACCACCAGGCCCAGTGTTAGTACCACAGGCAGTAGTTCTTCCGCAGTAGGTTCCTACCCCATTACGCCCTTAGGAGGTACGGCGGACAATTATGTTCTTGCTTATGTCGAGGGCCAACTTTCTGTAGATCCTGCACCCCTCACCGTTACTGCCACCAACCAGCAGCGAGAATATGGGGCTGCTAATCCTCCTTTCACCTTGAGTTATGATGGCTTTGTAAGCGGAGAGGATGAAACAATAGTAGGCACAAGTCCCACCACCACGAGTACCGCCATTGCCAATAGTCCAGTGGGCTCATATCCCATCTCCGTTTCAGCAGGGAGTGTACCAAACTACAGTTTGGTATATGTCCAGGGTACCTTGGAGGTAACGGCGGCAGAGCTTATTGCCACCGCCCAAGATCAAAGCAGACTCTATGGGGACCCTAACCCAATGTTCTCCGTTGCCTATAATGGGTTTGTAAATGGCGAGGATGCAAGTGTAGTAACGTCTAAACCCGTAATTGCCACTGAAGCTACTGAAAGCAGCACAGTAGGCAACTACGATATATCTGTATCCGGTGGAGCAGCCGAGAATTACCAGATAGTAGGAGAAACGGGTACGCTTTCTGTAAATCCCGCGCCTCTAATGGCCACCGTTCAAGACCAAACAAGAGCCTACGGCGCTGCCAACCCCAGCGGAACCGTAAACTACATTGGCTTTAAAAATGGTGAAGATGAAACTGCACTGACGGAGGACCCCACGGTAACTACCCTCGCTGTTGCAACAAGCCCAGTTGGCGCTTATACCTTGACAGCAAGCGGCGGGGTCGCTTCAAATTACACCCTAAGTTACTCTGAGGGAACACTATTGATTACACCGGCAGTGCTAATAGCCCAGGCCAACGACCAAACAAAAACCTACGGGGCGGACAATCCTCCATTTTCAATTACGTATTCTGGATTTGTAAACGGAGAAGACGAATCAGTACTTATTTCCGCTCCTCAGCCTAGCACCTCGGCAGACAAGACCAGTCCAGTAGGAAGTTATCCTATTCACCTTTCACCTGGCAGTGCGGAAAACTACAGCATAGACACCTTAGGGGGCACTCTTACGGTTACCCAAGCTCCGCTGCTCATCACGGCAGTCAATCAAACAATAGTGGCGGGTGATCTCATACCTACCCTTACACTGACCTATGACGGTTTTGTGAACACTGATGACGAAAGCGTGCTAGATGAAATTCCCGAAGTTTCTACCTCTGCAACCAGCACCAGCAGCCCTGGAGACTACCCCATAGTATTGGCCGGGGGCAATGACAACAACTATGCATTTGATTTAGTGAATGGAGTACTTACCGTCACCGAGGTCACAGGTCTAGATCAAGCAATGTTTCAAAAACTAAATCCGTACCCTAATCCTACTCTGGAAACTCTTCACCTCAACATTGAGGATATCACAGGTGAGATATCCTGGCAAGTATGGAGTATGGATGGAAAAAGCTGGCCAGCCGAAGGACTCCGAAGTAACGATCAACTAACTATTACCGTTTCCGATCTTCCATCAGGTGCATACCTACTGTATCTGACAGTTGAAGAAAATGCATATCCCTATACCTTTTACAAACAGTAAGCATAAAAGAACCCTACTTTCCTCTCGCCAGCTACCTTATTCATATCAAAGAACCCCATCTTGCTTGAGTTGGGGCTCTTTTACATTACAACTCCCCAGTTCAGGACAGTCAACTCAATTATCATCCCCTTTCAAAGGCACACTTACTTCAAATATCGAATTCTACTTCTCTCTCCATCTTCAGAACCATTTTTGAGAGTTGAACATTATCATAGATAAAAATCACCCTATGAACATATTGATAACTGGAGGGCACACCGGAATTGGTTTAGAATTGACCAAAAGGCTTTTTAAAGAAGGGCATCAGATTGGTTTGATTGTCCGGTCAAAAGCCCGGATTGAAAATATGCCAACGGAGATTCGAAACTCTATCAACCTCACCGTGTGGGAGGCGGACCTAAGTGATCAG
>JBCBHI010000323.1:0-5832 GCA_038525885.1 Bacteroidota bacterium | reverse complement strand
GTGTTAGGTCTAAATCTTCCTGAGCAATTTTCTGACGGAACTTTTCAGCCAGGACAAGTCATGGGTAGCGAACGCATCAACTTCCAAACTACCCTACAGATTGGGGAGACCATCAACAAGGACATTCAAGAAGCCGTGGTTCACGCCTATAATCGAAACTAACCATGAAGGACTCTATCCAGATGGAGGTCACATATGACCATCCGGTAGCTGATGTTTGGCAGGCACTAGTGGATAAGGAAGCCATGAGCGAATGGCTGATGCCTTGCGATATTGAAGCTAAGGTAGGCCACGAGTTTCAATTCAAAACGAAGCCCTCCCCAGGGTTCGATGGCATCGTGAATTGTAAGGTAGTGGCCGTAAAGGAGCATGAGCTCCTCTCCTTCACCTGGAGCGGTGGGTCCATCCACGACACCTTGGTAAGCTTCTCCTTAGAAGCTGATGGAGCTAAGACACGGCTGTCCTTTAAGCATTCAGGCTTCAAAGGATTTATGAATAAACTGATAGTGCGCAAAATCCTTGAAAACGGATGGAACAAGAAGATCTTGGTAAAGCAATTACCCCAATATTTGCGGCATGAGTGATGTATTCAAGGCTTTGGCAGATTCTACCCGACGGGAGATTCTTTTGATGCTGGCCCAAAAGCCTACCAGCGTCAATGAGATTGGGAAGCACTTTGACATGTCCCGCCCAGCGATATCCCGCCACCTAAAAGTGCTGCGGGAGTCCAACCTCATTTCGATGCAATCCGGGCAGGTAGATGGACGGCAGATTGATTGCTACGCACAACTGGAGGCGCTCACCGAAGTACAAAACTATATGCACGAGCTTGAGGCCTTTTGGAAAGCAAGACTGCAAGGGCTGGGAAGTTACTTGGACAAAAAGAGAGAGCAAGAGGAGGAATAAGAGTACCCGAATGGAGAATGGCCCCTCCCATTCTCCTCCACTTCCAGAAGCCTTCCTTTAGACTTAGTGAAACACTAATCCTCCCTACTAGGATATTGGCTAAAGATAGAGGTGGCAGCCGCTGGTAAAAGGGAGATCTTAACTCCCGATGCACGTAGTTTTTCTCGTACGAAGGTATTGGACTGGCCAAACTCGGCTTTGATGATACTGTCCCGCTCAAAAGTCAAATCGGTTAATTCTTTCTGATCATTCAATGGCCAAAGGTTGATCCCGGAATGATCCAGATGTACCCACCTCAGATGCGAGAGGTCCGCGAGGGGTACCATCGATTCGATTTCATTGCCTGAAAGGAAGAGTTTCCTTAGTTGGGTAAGTCCTGAAACAGGTGAAAGCTCCTTGATTTGATTCTCCCTAAGATCTAGCCATTCCACCGCATGCATTCCCCGGAGGAAATCCAAGTCAGCGATGTTGTTCCCTCTTAGCACCAAAACTCCCACGTTTTCCAAAGAAGCTATCGGTGAGAAATCAGTGACCTGCGTTTGCATCAAATTCAATTGCACCAACTCGTGCAATTTGGATAAAGCCTCAATGTTGCGGACGGGGTTATTCTCCAAAATCAAAACATGAAGGTTCTTCAAATCTTTCAGCATTGATATATCCGAAACGTTGTTACCTGGAATCCAGATTCCGTAGAGTTCAGTCAGTTTCGCCAGTGGACTCAAATCATTCAACTTGTTGAAAGCAGCATTAAAATGCGTAAGCTTTTTCCAGTGCCTTACCACTGAAATATCAAGGACTTTATTAAAGTTTAAGGTAATGCCTTCCACATTGGTTAAGCTACGCAATGGGCTTAGGTCTTCTATTTCATTTCGGTCCATAGCAAGCTGTTTCAGGCCCGTCAGCCCGGCAAGAGGTGCCACAGTTTCTACTTGATTGCCGCTTACGCATAAGACCTCCAACTTGTGCAAGGCAGAGAGTGGTTGAAGGTCTTCGATTTGGTTGTTATCCAGGTACAGCACCTCCAAATTGACGGCATATTGTAGCCCATCCAAGTGGGTAATCTTCCGATTGACCGCCCCCAACTTGGTAAGCGATTCCATATCCGCAGGGGTGATAGGCCCAGTAGGCCAGTCCATATACGACCGAATGGTGTACTCCAGATAGTAATCCTTGAATACCACTTCTTCCGGGCTTTGCGCCTGTAGGCTCCCTACGCAGCCCCATAGCCATAATACTGTTATCGCTTTTCTCATGGAGGTGAATTACCTCCTAATTCTACCCTTCAAAAAGCGGATGCAGTGGCAGATTATGATTTGAAACCCATTCCTCGGCCGATTCATTCATGAAACCACCGGAGCACCCCTCACAGGTTGGTTAAGGACTTGTAATACTCTGAAGGAGTAACCCCCTCTTGCTTTTTGAAGGACCTAATAAAGGTGGACTTGGAATTGAATCCATGATCCATGGCGATCCCCACCAGGGTTTTGTGGTTCATTTCCCCTGCTTGGAGAGATTGTTTCACGGCCGATATGCGGTAGGAATTGATGAAGTCGTTGAAATTCATCCCCGCCTTCTCATTGATAGCCCTCGAAAGCACGGAGGTATTAGTCTCCACAGCCTTGGCCAACTGCACCAAGGTAAGATGAGGGTCGGCATACATTTTTGACTCCTGAAAAAGCATGTCCACTTGCTGCACTATGGGGTCTAAATGGGGAGCCTCTACCTTGGATTCTGCATATACCTTGGTAGCGGAGCTAAGGGCTTCTAGTTTAGGGACAGACATCCGTAGGGAACTCATAAATCCTGTCAGGGATAGATAATAACTTATCAAACCAAACAGCAGGTAATACCACCACTTGAAACCCCAATCGCCAACCTCTGGGAAGATGACAATAAACAACCCTCGAAGTACTATGATGAGGGCCAGGCAAAAAAGGAAATCCCTTAGCCAACTAAGCCGTACGGAATCAGCAAAACTCACCGTACTATAAATCCTTCCTTTGAACTCTCGGTATTTAATCAGGCTGAATACTGCATACACGATCATGGAGGCCAGACCGATGATCTGATACCAGGGCTTAAAGTCCTGGTCCAAACCATCCTGATAGAAATAATAGTCCTCTAGGATAAGCAAGTCGGTGACTGCTATCACGGCAGAATAGAGAAGGTAAAGGGCTGCAGGAATGAAATGCCACAACTCCTTTTTGCTCAGGGAGACAACTTCACCACATAGCGAGCGAGTAAGGAAGTACATGACAGGCCCAAAGAGGAAGTACTGGTGAAAGGGAATAAAGAGTAAAAAGTCCCGATAGCCTGCCTGTGCATACCAGCCTGCCTTCCCCAACATCCAAGGTGCCATATATAGTGCACACAACAGCAATAGGAAACTAAGCCACTTATCCGAGGCATTACCTTCCTGGCTACCTTTTCTCCACAGAATGAGGGCAAATACTAACTCATGGAGTACGAAAAACAGGAGGATTAGGCTTTTAGCATTGGGATCAAAAAGCATGAATATCGGGCTGGGTTGCTATGGTGCCTCGTTGCCCAAGGGAATATTCACCTTGTGGCCAAAGCAGATTAACGTGAGGGTAGCTTTCGCACTACTCTCTACATATTCCACCCACGAAGAAACGACAATCCAGCCACTACTAGGTTCCAAATTATGATTTGGAACTCACTCTTTTAATTCTGATTACGGTACGTTCCCGGGCTCACTCCCGTTTTACTTTTGAATAGCTTACTGAAATGATTGGGGTAACCGAAGCCCAGGCTATAAGCCACCTGGCTTACCGTATCTTGGGTATTTAGCAGTTGGGTCTTTGCCCGCTCAATCAGAAAGAAATATATGATCCTGTGCACCCCTCCCCGTTTCTTTTCGTAGCAAGTCACTCAAATAATGGGAAGACATGTGCATTTCTTCACCACAATACTTTACGGTGGGCACCCCCAATTCCAAGGGTTTGTCCGAGGTATAGTATGCTTTCAGTAGAGATTCGAATTGGGTTACAAAGTCCTGGTTGAGATTGGTACGGGTATAAAATTGGCGATCGTAATACCTCGTACAATAATCTAATAGGAGTTTGAGGTTTGAGATGATGAGTTCCTGACTGTGGCGATCGATAACCTGACAATATTCCTTCTCTATTTTCTCTACCAGTTCCGTGAGTGTCTTTTGCTCGTCATCCGAGAGATGAAGTGCTTCATTCACCTCGTAAGAGAAGAAAGAATACTGATCGATAACTTGCCCAAGCTCAGATTTCCGAATCAAATCCGGATGAAAAACGATGGTCCAACCGGAACTCCCTTGGTAGTTCTCTCCGGTTTCTATCCTCAATGACTGGTCAGGCTTAGTAAACACCATCGTCCCTTCCTGAAAGTCATAGTCATTCCGCCCATAGGTGATACTGCCTTTAATTCCCTTCTTCAAGCTAATCTGATAAAGATCAAAAAGGTAGGTGGCATCCCCGTAATTAAAATTGGTCATTTCATCGGTAATGGGAAGCACCGAAATGAGCGGGTGTTTAGGCTTGCCCATCCCAAAGAACTCGTGCACCTGACTTACCGATTGTATCCTTACCTTATCCTTTTTGGTCTTGCCTGCACTGAAGGCATCTTTGCTATTATCACTAATTAGGTTCATCCGTTCCTTCTGATTCTAATACTCTGGCCTTCAGTAGGCTCAACAATCTTGCATAGGCACGTTCTACTGGCTTAGGATTCCAAAAAGGAACCATAACCCCTCGGTAGGTCTCCTGGATGATTACCGTAGTGACTCCACGATTATCATAGGATATCACATATTGGTGATCAAACGTAAGCACACCCGGTATTCCTCCGGTTTGGTTGATCAACTCATTGGGTACAAGTTGTTTCACCCGAGCCGTAATCAGTGAGGGTTCACCGTTTTCTTCCTGATAAAATTCATATCGAATCCTATTCCCTACCTGCAGATCACCTTCTACCGGGAGCAGGACTTTGTTCCATTGGGCAGCAGTAGAATAATCTGTAAGCACAGACCAAATTCGGTCAGGCGAAGCTGAAATCTCAATTTCCGTATGCACCGACCTTTTGCCCACCAAAAAGAGCACTAGCAGTACTGATACCAAAATCAGTACTGCTACTAACCATCTTGAAGCGAAAAGAGCCATGAGCAGCATGTTACGCTTCCTTCATGTGATTGTCAAACCACTCAATCATACTCTCCGGATGTTCTGAGAAATAGGTGTATCCTTTGAACCGCCAAGGAGTTTCCTCTACATATTCAATTTTCTTGTCCTCTACTGGAGTATTCTCAAAAATCTCCTGCACATCCGTCCATCGGGAATTGGTATCATTCCTCACTTGCAAAAAGTACGTAGGAATGTGTATGTTCTTAGCTTTGGGGATAATGTTATGATCTTCTACCGTGAGGCCAGTGATGCTATTATAAATGGGCTCAAAAGCGGCTAAGGCAGCATCAGAGGGGATTCCCATCTGTTCTGATTGTCGCTCTATGGTAGTCTGACCTTTCAAGGGTGCAATGGCAATCAAGGACTTGATGTCTTCGAAAACCTCAGGATTTTTCTCCATTGCATTGATGGTGGCATTGGCTCCCATGCACATACTCATCAGCGAAATATCCTTGTCTGCGGTGTCTTCCCGGCCCTTTACGTAGTCAATAGATGCCAGCACCTCTTGCCATTCGTAATATCCCACTCCAGAGATACTTCCTTCACCATCGCCACTTTCACCATGACTGCGTAAGTCATAGGCCAGCACGTTATATCCTGCATCATGCAAGGCCTTATAGCGAGGCAGGAAATTTACTTCAAAGCCACCTGCAAAGTCCAGCCCTTCCATATGGCCTGCAAAACCATAGCGGTTAGCCGGGGAGAAGTGATTGCTGATAATCAGCCGGTTAGAGTTGGCGGGAATAAACCAACC
>JBCBHI010000322.1:0-5837 GCA_038525885.1 Bacteroidota bacterium | reverse complement strand
CACCGTCTTCTAGGGCCTCTTTCAGTGGTTTAAGGAAAACGGCACCCACTGCCTCGCCACCTCCCGTACCATCCGCTTGGGCAGAATAAGACTTGGCCTTACCGTCGGGAGCAGAAATGCCCAGGTTGGGCAAATTGTCCTGCACAAAAGGAAAAATACTGAGGTTGGTACTTACCACCAGGGCATGGTCTACTTCGCCTAGCCATAGGTCCTTGCAGGCATAGTGCAAAGAAGTTAAGGAAGAAGAACAGGCCGTGTTGAGGTTTATGGAAGGGCCAAATAAGTTGAAAAACCGTGAAATGTAGCCTGGGGCTACCCCGGAGTGGCTTCCCAGTAAAGACGTACCGGTGATTTCTTCCAGGTGCTGCCAGTATTCAAACTCAGGGGAAGAGTAATACACCCCGGTTTCCGATTCGTTCAGGTGATGATAATTGTATCCACCATTTTCTATGGCCTGAAAGGCCATAATCAAAGCCAAACGCAGGTTGGGATCCATGCCCACGGCCTCACCCTTAGACAAACCAAATAGCTGGTAGTCAAACTTATCTATGTCCTCAATAAAGCCGAGCAATCGGTAGTTTGCATCCGGCAGCGTCGTGTCCCTCTTTCTCTTTTCCGATAAAGGACGCACGGAATCCACCCCATTCCGTAAATTTTGATGGAATTCATCCAAATTATCGGCAAGAGGGAGTCGCCCTGCCATCCCAATGATGGCAATATCAAAGTTCTTTTTGGACATAACGTTCTTTCTAAAAAGGGCGGGTTTTGGTTACCGTGCTGGCGGTACTATTTTATATCTCTACCTTCTTGAATTGAGCCGTAGGGGCCTTTTTGAAGTCCGGATCAATCTGCTGGGCCAGTACCTCGATAGTATCGTAGACGAACAATTCGGAGAGCTCCAACCGGTTGGGCCACTGGGTTTGCAGGCGACTGAAAAGGTCTACCACCTTGAGAGAATTACCTCCCAGTTCGAAAAAGTTGTCCCGAATGCCAATTGATTCCAGTTGCAATACGTCCTTCCAAATACTGAGCAGTTGGCTTTCCAGATCATTGGATGGAGCCACCAGTTTCTCCTCCGTTGGACGGTACTGGCTCATTTGTACCAAGGCCTGGCGGTCAATTTTGCCGCTGGTATTGGTAGGTAGGCTATCCAGACTCTTCCACCGCCCAGGTATCATATAGTCCGCAAAGTGGTCTCGCAGGTAGGTTTTCAGATCCGCCGGGGCCAAAGCAGCGTTCGCTTGAGTTACATAGTACCCCATAAGCTGTTTCTGATGCTGGTGTTCGTAAACAATTACGGCGCACTGGCTTACGTCGGGGTGTTTAGCCAGCTGGTATTCAATCTCTTCCAGCTCAATTCGGAAACCATTTACCTTCACTTGCTGGTCCTTCCGCCGAAGGAAATAGAACTCCCCTTCGTCATTCATCATGCCCAAATCCCCGGTAAAATACAGAGTGCCTTCTCCCGTAAATGGATTGGGTCGAAACTTCGCGGCGGTCAGCTCGGGGCGGTTCAGGTACCCGCGGCCCACGCTGGGGCCACCTATGGCCAACTCGCCAGGTGTGTTGGGTGGCAACAGGTTGCCACCTTCGTCTACCACGTACATGGTAGTCCCGTGGGTTGGGGTACCAATGGGGACTCTGGTTTTAAGGGCTGCCTGCTGGGGTACCGCATATAGCGCACAGCAAATGGCCGTTTCTGATGGACCATAGCCGTTAAAATACTGCCCTTGGTCTTGAAACCGCAATACATCCCTGGGATTGGCGGCTTCTCCCGCAGTGAGCAACTGCGTAAAGGGAGGCAGTGACTGAAGTTGGCTTACATACGAAGGGGGCAAGATGTAGTGCGATACCTCATGCTGGGCAACATACGCATCAAACTTTTGCAGGCTCAGAATACTCTCTTCCGGTATGGCCACCAGGGTGTAGCCATAGCTTAATGGATAGAAAATCTCCAACACAGAAGCGTCAAAAGCCAAGGAAGAGAACTGCAGGTAGCGGTTTTTTTGTCCGGCTACATACTCCTGATATTGACTGCAAAGGGTGTGGACGATGTTCCTATGCTCTATCTGCACTGCCTTGGGCCGCCCGGTAGAACCTGAGGTGAAAATGAGGTAGGCCAGGTGATCGGGCTGGATTTGAATATCCGGCCGAGTAACGGGCGTATCCAGTCCCTTTAGCTGCAGATCAAGCGCAAAGATGTACCCGCCAAAGTGGCTCAGTTCTCCAAACAGATCCATGACCGTAAGCACAGCCAAGGATTTGGAATCCTCTAGCATGATGGCCACCCGGTTTTGAGGGGTAGAGGGATCGATTGGCAAATATGCCGCGCCTGTTTTGAGTATCGCCAGGATGGCGATGATACTTTCTGGCCCTCGGTTGGTGAAAACCGAAATGATAGTATCCGGCGCTATGGTGCAGGTTTGTAGCAGATGGTGGGCTAGCTGATTGGCCTTCTGGTCTACCTCTGCGTAGGTGAGGGTAGTCCCTTCCCAGAGGATGGCTTCGTCCGTAGGATGGCTTTGGGCATGGGCCTCAAAGCCAGCGATGAGTGGCCGCAAGTAGTCCTTTTCAGGAATGGGACTTTTCGGATTCGAAGGCAGGTCTTTTTGCTCCGATGACAGCAGCGCGCCTACCGTAATATCAAAGGTGTTTACCCGGCCCAACAGCATAGTGAGGCGGTTGGCTAGCTGTCGAAAATAGGCCTGCGCTCCCTCCAGGGGCCGGAAATAGATGCATATCTCTCGGGTGGCTGGCTCCAATGACAATACCAGATTGAAAACCTCTCGGTTGGTAAACTGGTGCAGTGCCGTGCTTTCTACTAATACGTTGGAATGTTCTGCCGCAGGTTTACCCTCAGAAACATACACTCCTTTCAGCTGGGACAGGGTACGGTTGAGCGCTTCCTTCATGGTTCCTTCCGTAGGCAGACTGAGGTCTACCGCGTAGGTCCTTTGGGTTTTCAACCCGGTGGACAACCCAGGAACCTGCACTTGCACCGGCAGTAGGCTGTATTGGTGCAGGCAGTAACTAGCCAGGGTGCTAAACAGCGTGAACTGTTTTACTCCTTCTCCAGCTTTCTCCAATATGGACCAGGATAGATCGCTGATGGGAACCCGAATGACCTCTAAAGACCCAGTGCTTTTCAGGTCCGCATCACCAAAGTATAGCCCCGTAGGTGATTCTGGCAGGTAGGGTTTCCACTGCGAAAAAAGATCGAGCGGGTTTTTGAGATGGTTCTTCATGATTTCCTTAAAACTCTTCGTCAAACTGAGCGCGGAGGGCTGCGTTTTGAGGCACCCATCCCTTGGGTTCAAATTCTGACAGCATTATCTGGGCACCTTGGGCCAGCTGGTCTAGTATATCCCGTAGGGCTTCCCCAAAAGCCTCCATCTGCTGTTTCTCGTATCGGTCCGTGCGGTAGTCCAGGTTGATGTACAAGGTGTCCAGTTCGTACGCTTCTATCCGTAGGTCCGTTTTGGCCGTCACGTACTCGTTGGGTAGCTCTACGGTTTCTATATCCTGCGGGCCTTCCTTACCCAAATTGGCATTGAGCGTGTTTTGCAATACCACCGTTACCTGCGGGGCCTGGTAGCCCTCCAAGGCCGTTACGGGATAGTGCTGATGGGCCAATACTTCCCGGATCATAGTACCTGAGTGGATGAGTAGCTCTGTCGAGGTACTTGGCATCTCCAGCGTGATGGGCACTACGTTTACAAAGTAGCCCACCATGCCTTGGGTTTGGGGTTCATCGCGGCCTGCCAGTGGCGAACCTACCGTTATCCGGTTTTGCCCATTGGCTTTGTGTAGCAGTAGCGCTACTGCACTTAGCAGGTAAGTAAACAAAGTTGCGTGCTGCTGTTCTGCTTCCTGCTTCAGTTCCTTTAGCGTATTAGCCAGGAGGCTAATCTGGTGCCGGGTTCCGGTTAAGTTTTCCTCGCTCTCAATACCATGGGGTAGGGTAGTAAGGGCACTCCGTTGGAGCTGTTCCTCCCAGAAGGCCTGAGATTTTGCCCCTGCTTGGGTTTGCAATCGGGCCACCACTCCCTGGCTATATCCGGCAAAGGTCATGGGCAAAGGGGGAAGTGCGGCTTGCTTACCTTCCGCCAGGGATTGGTACAAGGCAAAGAACTCACTGGACAAGATCCGCATAGACCAGCCGTCGGCTATGAGGTGATGCAGATTCAGGTATAGCCAGGTCTCTTCTTCGCTCACCTCAATGATCCGCAAGTCATACAGCGGCCCGGTTTCGTAAGACAGAAGCTGCTGACTGCTATCTTCTAAATCTCTCAGGATGGAGTCTCGATTTTGCCCCTTGGCAGCTATCCGCTGGATGCCCTGGAAGAAGTCAGCGGCAGGACCCGCCTGCAGTTGGGCGCTGCCCTGCTGCAAACTAATGGTGGTCCGCAGCATATCATGCCGTTCTACCAGCAGCTCAAAGGCGCGGCTGAGTAGCGTTGCATCCCAGTGGCCCTTCAGGCGGTATACGTTGGGCTGGTTATAGGCCCGCATGCCCTCCGGAGTAAGGCAGCCTAGCCAAAGGGCTTGGTGGTTGGGCGTGAGGGCGCTTTGAGTAGCAAAAGCATCCACCAAGTCCCAGCCATCCTCTTTTTGCTGTGGCGTACTTTCCAGGTACTGAGCCATGGCCTCTACGCTGGGGTATTGGTAGAATATATTGAAGTCAAGCTTCACCCCCAGGATCTGATTCACCTTGGAGATAATCTGACTAGCCAACAGGGAGTGCCCTCCTTTCTCGAAAAAGTTATCCTGAGGTTCAATGTCTTTCTCCATCAACACCTCTTGCCAAACCGACAGGATAACCTGCTTCCCTGGGCAGGTTTCTACCACGTACTGAGCAAAGGATGCCAGGGTAGGGAAGTCAAAAAGGTCTTCAAAATCCAGCCGCAGGCTGAACTGCTCGTTTACCTGCTGGATCACCCGGGTAGCCTTCAAGCTATCGCCTCCCAGCTCAAAGAAATTGCTTTCTCGTTCCAGTGAGGGAATGGCCAGGACCTGCGCCCATATCTCGGCAATGCCCATTTCCAAGCTATGGCTAGGGTTATTCAGCACCGCAGGCGTACTCGTTTCCAGACTAACCTCTTTCGGTAATTCTTCCTTAGGGGCGTCACGCAGCCATACCCGTTTGGGTAAGAATGCATAGGGAGGTAAGTCTACCACGGAGCTTCTTTCCGGGTGGTAAAATCCTTTGCCCAACACCTCTATACCTGCCTGGTAAGCCTCTACTATGATGTCATTTTGGCCGCCATGGTCTACACTGGCAATTCGGATGCC
This sequence comes from Bacteroidota bacterium, assembly GCA_038525885.1. GTDB lineage: Bacteria > Bacteroidota > Bacteroidia > Cytophagales > Cyclobacteriaceae > DMST01. The sequence goes on along the minus strand of JBCBHI010000322.1, from coordinate 545 downwards.
GGGCTGATGCTGACTTTGCGTAGTGAGCTCTTCTAAGAGGGCTCCGGGATGGCCCAGACTAATCACCAAATGGGATTCCCCCAAACGCTTGTTGCGCAACGAGGTCACTCGGTTGGATAAATCAGCCAGGGGTTCCTCTGCGGTATTTTGAGCAGCAAGCAGGGCATCTTCCAGTGAAAGCTGACCCTGAAAGAGTTGTGCACTTATTTTTCCTAACCCAACGGGCAACAGATTGCGGGTGTCTATGCCCATTTCCTGTAAGCCCTGGTACAGCACATAGTGCAAGGCTACGACTGCATTTTGTGCGGTAATACCTACACGGGTGGCTCGGCAAGCTGCCACGTGGGGCGCCAACACGGGGTGTTGCTGTTCTAGCTTACTGAGCGTGCTTTCTGCATCTCCATGGCCTGATTCTACCACGATGAGGGTAGGGGTCGCACTAGTGGCCTGCTGAGGAATTTCCAGCTGCTGTAGAGCGGTGATGCCCTCCTGTATGGTCGCCGCACGTACGGCTACCCGCAGAGAATGGTGCTGGCGTTTGCACC
>JBCBHI010000321.1:0-5844 GCA_038525885.1 Bacteroidota bacterium | reverse complement strand
CGCTTCAAAACCGCTTTAGTAGCGGCTGCCTTGGGTCAGCAATGGGCTACCTTAGAATACTATCTAGACAAATTGGCTAGAGAAGGTTGGCTCATCCGCCAAGGGGACGATTTCCAGTTTGGGCACGACCGTTTTCAGCAGGCGGTGCTGAACCGGCTAAATGAGAAAGAACAGGCTGGCTATCATTATAAGGTGGCACAGGCCCTGGAAGCTACCCTGGACGTAGAGGAGCAGGAAGAGTATCTGTTTGAATGGGTGCGCCATGCCAACCAAGGAGCTACCCACCGGCAGGATGCGGATCGCCCAGATCTGTTGTATCAGTTGAATTTTAGAGCAGGAGTAAAGGCCCGTACTTCCGCCGCGTTTCAGGAAGCCCTCATCTATTTCCAGCGGTGCCTCCATATGCTTCCTCGCGATGCCTGGGACAGTTCCTTCTCTCAAGCCTTGGAGGTATACCAGGCCCTAGCCGATACCGCTTACCAAGCGGGGGATATGGACCAGGCCGATCATTATCTGGAGATCCTATTTGACCATACAGAGAATATTGACCACACCCTATTTGCTCATGAACTGCGGATGCAGACCCTTTTGTTTCGGAACAAGTTTACCGAAGCTACTGATTGGGGAATCCAGCTACTGCGCACGCTAGGGGTAGAGGTACCCAATAACCCCGGAGCCAAGATTGCCAAGCGGTATGAACGCCGTACGAAACGGCTGCTCAAAGGGGTGACCGCCCATACCATCAAGTCTCTGCCTACTATGATGGACAATCGGGCCAAGGCCATTTCTCGTATCCTGTATGACCTTTCTACCCCGGTGTACTTTGCTAACCGCAACTACGTATCCATCCTGGGGTATTTGCTCATGCGGCAGCTGCTAGACAGTGGCATATCTGCCTGGTCTGCCTACGCCATTACCCAGTATGCCTTTGTAGAGAGTGTGGACCGCGGCAACATTGAGGAGGGGATCAAATGGGGCGCTATGGGGGTGGAGCTGGCCCGTGACCGACACTTGATAGAGATTCTTCCCAAGAGCATTCTCATCCAGAACGTGTTCATGGCGCACTGGAAGGAAACTTACCCCGATACGGTCCTTGAAATGGAAAAAGGACTGCAATCGGCTATGGAAATAGGGAACTATGAGATAGCCACCAATTTGGTGCATAATATGATCAATCAGACATATTATGCTGGAGTTCCGCTGACGGAGGTCATTCGGTTTAGCGATGATCTCGATGCTCAGATCAAGCGTTTTCGTATTGACAACGTGATTATTCGCCTGCAGTCGTACCGCCAGGGTTTTGTAAACCTGATGGAGTACGATGAGCTAGGGCCCGACCGGCTCAAAGGTGAATTGTTTGATGAAGACCAGGTGCCGGCCTCCGAGTCATCCAATCCGCTGTTCAAAATCAATGTACTGCTCAATAAGCTTCATCTATCCATATATTACCATTATCCTGAACGGGCATTGGGCTATGCTGAGGATAGTTTTGCCTATTTAGAAACTGCCAAAGGAGCCCATACCTTCACCTGGTTCTATTTCCACTATGCGCTGGCTCTGGCTGGTGCTATTCGCCAGGGCTCGGCGCCCCGTACCCGGTTGGTGGAGTTGCACCGGCAAGTGCAACGGCTCCAAGGCTACGTGCAATACGGCCCCAGGAGTTTCCAGCAGAAGTACTTGCTGGTAAAAGCCGAGTATGACGGACTCATGGGTAAGCACAGGAAGGCCAAGGACGGTTATTCCGAGGCCCTAAAGGTGGCAACCCAGCATGCCCGAGTAAACGACGAGGCCTTGATTTGGGAGTGGGGAGGCATCTATTATTTGGAACAGCGGGATGAGATCATGGGCAATTTCTACCTGGAGAATGCTTTCCGGGCCTATCGGCGATGGGGAGCCACGGGTAAGTTGCAGCAAATGATCCTGGACCGGCCAGGTTTGTTTGGCAAGTATAAGCTGCGCGAACAGGCAGACCGTCAATACTCCCTGGACCTGAGTACCATCTTGAAAGCCTCCGCTACACTTTCTTCAGAGATTCAGCTGTCGAAGCTGCTCAGTACTCTTATGAATATCCTCCTGGAAAATGCCGGGGCAGATCAAGGAGTGTTTGTGTTAGAGTCGGACAGCAACTGGCACATTATGGCCTCTGGTCATAGTGAGGAGGGAATCGTAACCAATCAGCGAATTCCTCTTACTGGGTCTGGCCTGGTGCCCGAAATGGTCATCGAGACTGTAAAACTAATGAGCAAGCCTGTCCTTATTGACGATGCTCAACTCAGCAATCCCTACAGCGGAGATCCCTATTTCCAAACCCATGCCACCCGGTCGGTGCTGTGCCTGCCTATCAATGCCCAAGGGCGGATGCTGGGCATCGTCTACCTGAGTAATAGCCTTACTTCTGGCATCTTTACCGAGCAGCGGCTAGACCTTCTGGAAATGCTTTCCGGGCAAATTGGTATCTCAGTAGAAAACGCCCTGATGTACGAGGACCTGGATCGTAAAGTGCAGGAACGGACGGAGGAGCTTAAGGATACGCTGGAACAGCTCAAGGAAAAGAACATGCAGGTGGAGGCCCAAAACCAAGAGGTGACCGACTCCATCGCCTACGGCAAAACCATCCAGCAGGCCATGCTGCCTGAGGAAAAACAGCTTCTACAAACCTTAGGGGAGGCCTTTGTCTTTTTCCGGCCGCGAGACCAGGTGAGTGGTGACTTCTATTGGTACGTAGAGGTGAAGGACTACATACTGGTAGCTGCTGTAGACTGTACCGGGCATGGGGTGCCCGGCGCATTTATGAGCATGATTGGTATCCAATTGCTAGATAGTATTGTGAAGGTACAGGGCATTACCCGGCCCGATGAGATATTGAACCACTTGCAACGGGGCGTAGATGAGGCCTTGCGGCATGAAGAATACGTCCTGATGGATGGCATGGATTTGGGTATTTGCCGGGTGCACAAAAATGCCAGAACGGTGGACTTTGCCGGAGCCAAAAATAGTCTGGTGTATGTGGACTCCGAGGGTGTGCACCGGGTACGGGGCGCCCATGCCAGCTTGAGTGGAGACCTCCGGTCTAGTTCGTTGGTGTTTGATTTGCATAAGCTACACCTGGAATCCGGTGTGATGTGTTACCTCTATTCTGATGGTTTTCAGGACCAATTTGGAGGACCCCACGATAAGAAATTCAAGGCCAATAACTTCCGTGAGTTTCTAGGCGAAATCTCCTTCCTGCCTGCTGCCGAACAAAAAGTAGAAATCGCTGAAGCGTTCCGTGCCTGGAAAGGCGACCGAGACCAGACGGACGATGTCATGGTGCTCGGTTTTAGAGTATGATCAATGCATTAAAGGTCTAATTACTCTTGGACCTTATTCCATCAGGTGGGGCTAACCATGTACAGGCCTTTTGATTTACTAAAAGCATAGAGTGCTCCTAAAGATTTCCTTAACTATTCATAAAGTAAATAACGATTCGTAAATATTGTCTGGATTGTGCAGGATTGAACATTCTTTTATTGTGTTCATTATTGAACATTGATTTGTTAATTTTTGTTAACAATGGTTAAATTTTAAACAATGCCTATTTCTCAATTTCATGCCGTTGCTCTATTCAATTTGCCGCTGATCATTTACCCATGAAAATGACTAATTGATAAATTGCTATATTTTTAAGGTGTTGATAAAGAGGGTGTTGTGTTCGGGTGTGTTGCGGTGAACTAGGGTTTTAGGTGATTTTATCTCGTAAGGGTATATCAAATTTTCCCGGTGGTTAGCCCAGTATCTTCCGTAGACTTGGGTAAATAATCAAATCAAAATAAACTTATGAGAAAAATGTATTTGGGAGCACTCGCTGCTCTACTATTAGTCGCTTCCTGCCAACCAGAAGAGGTAACACCTGTGGCAGATGTCGAGCCTGAATTTGAGGAATTCCTCATTGTGACCTCTGCCGAAGAGGTAGATGCCCTGTTGGTAAAAGAATACGGTGATTCGGATAGGAGTATTGAGGAAAAATTGTCCTTTCTCAGTGACTATTATGCCCTCCAAGCTACCGAAGAATACCAGGCCTCTGCACGAGGTGCCTCCACGGATTCTTATGTGGCGGTGGCTCAGGTTTTTGATGGAGTGAATTTTTTCACGGACGTAGCCACGGGGGACGGAACCGCCGACATCATAGCCAGTGAGTTCGAACTGCGTCATGGGTTCATTGCCTTTGCTGGCTGCAACGCCAACGTGTACAAGAACGGCAACAACATTGGAGGACGGATTACCAATGTACAGGACTTCAGTTGCAGCGATGATGTTTTCCTTTCTGCCATTGCGCGGTGGAGAGAAGCCCCACATCCTAACGGTACCGTGTCCAATTCTGTGAGAATATTCTGCGATAGAATTCCAGATCGGCCGGACATTCGGGTTCCTTAAAGAACAGAATCCACAACAACTTATTAGTATCGGTGGGATGGGTGGTCAGATAAGCAATTACTCTATTTCGGAGTTGCCTCAAGATGAAATTCCATCGGTATCCACTACCCAATTTTCGCCCACTATTTTTCTAAAAACAACAACAAACAAAAACTCATGAAGTATTTAAAATTTGGAATAATATCCTGCATCCTGGCACTCTTGGCTGCCTGTCAGCCCGAGGAGATTTCCCCTGTTCTTGAACAAGAAGCTATTGATAAAGAGTCCTTGATTGTGACCTCCTCTGAAGAGGTAGACGCCCTGCTGATTGACCGTTTCGGTACATCGGATCTGAGTTTGGAAGAAAAACTCGATTTTCTGAGCGACCACTATGCCCAGCAGGCCACGGAGAAAATGCAGGCCTTGGGCCGTGGGGCTTCTGCCGATGTATATGTGGCAGTAGCTCAGGTATTTGACGGGGTGAACTACTTCACCGATGTGGACACGGGAGATGGTACTTCCATTTTATTAGCTACCGAAACGCAATTCCGCTTGGAGTTGATCTCCTTTGGTGGGTGCAACGCTAATGTGTATAAAAATGGAAACAACATTGGAGGGAAGATTACCAATGCGGTGTTGTTCGAGTGCCCGGGTAAGAAGATCAAGTTGTTTTCTTACGCTCGGTGGGCCCCTAGTCAGGCCGAGCAGAATGGGGACGTGAACACCATTGTGAGCATTACCTGTGGTGGCCCTATAGTTCCTGAGATCCAATTCCCGTAAGTCCTCGGGCATTAGTTATCATCTGTGGAGTCCGTAAACTCTTGGTGGTGGTCCAGATGAAGACCTTGATGTCCTGCAGGGCGGTTCATCCTGAGCAAGGATTTGCAGATTAAATCAATCATAACAACCTCAAATTAAAAACTCATGAAAAATATTAAATCCGTAGGCTTAGCTCTTGTTTTGGCTTTGCTTGCTGTAGTGGCCTGCCAGCCAGAAGAAGTAATTCCAGTAGGAAACGATGACCTGGCAGAAGAGTCATTGATCGTAACTTCCTCTGAAGAGGTAGATGCTATGCTGGTCACAGCATACGGTTCTGCTGATTTCACGCTGGAAGAGAAACTGAATTTTCTAAGCGATTACTTTGCTAAAGAGTATACCGAGAAATTGTCAACGGCCTATCGTGGAGCTTCCACTAATTTGTATGTGGCGGTGGCTCAAATCTTTGATGGCACCACCTACTTCACCGACGTAGACACTGGAGACGGTAGTGGCAGAGTAAGCGCCAGTGAGTTCGAACTCCGCCATGATCAAATTGCCTTTGCCGGCTGCAATGCCAATGTATACCTCAATGGTAACAACATAGGGGGAGACATCTTCAGTGTTTCCAATCTGGTATACATAGGGGAGGAGATCTCTCTTTGGGCCCGGGCCAGCTGGACGCCTACCGTTTCG
>JBCBHI010000320.1:0-5845 GCA_038525885.1 Bacteroidota bacterium | reverse complement strand
CACTGTTGAGTAGATGAATGATCAAACCGTTTTAGGGTCATTAATACCTGGGCCCTTTCTTCATCCACCATATAGGTTTGTGGCTTCATCTACTCAACAGTGGGCCCTGGATCATCACCTGGCGGTAATGCTGGATGGGTGGTTCGTTCCTATCATTACCGCCCCACCAGAGCTGTTGTACGAGTTGGATCAAACCGTTTTAGAGTCATTAAAACCCGGGCCCGGTCTTCATCCACCATATAGGTTTGTGGCTTCATCTGATGAATGAGGCGCACATCCCGAATCAAATAACTACCGGGCCGGATGGGTACAATCCGTAGCTCGGATTCCACATAACTTTGTTTCCACTCGCTTAGCGAATCAGAGATGGCCTGAATCAGGTCCGGAGACTCGTAGGCCTGCGAAGGGAACGAGGCGCGAAAGAAGTGCGCCAACTGCTTCACATCCGCTCCTTTGGGGAAGATGGCCTCGTAGGCCTTCCAGGGAATAAGGTCCGTAACACCAAGCCCGGCTGCCTCTTTGTACAAGGGCGCCCCTTTCCCTATGAGGGCAAAGGTGAAAAAGTCTGGGTTCCTCAAGTGGCTTATTCTGGGGATCAAATCCAGCAAGTACTCATATTCCTCTCGTTGGTCTCCCGGAAACCCCCAGAGCAGTAGATATTGCACACTGATGCCATGGCTGAGGGCATTGCGCAGGAAGTACAAGTTGTCTTTGCCCGTAGTGCCCTTCTTCATTCTTTTCAGCAAGCTGGTAGAGAAGGATTCAATACCCGGCATTACCCAGCGGGTATTGATCTGGTGCAGGGCTTTCACATCGGCTAGTTTCTTGCTCACTTTCAGCTGGAAACCCACCATGGGTTTGGGTTCGTCTTGCTCGAAAAACTGAACGTATTCTGCCGGGAAAGACTCGGCCATGATGTTGTCCGTAAACAGGAAGGTTTTGTCTGGAAACCGTGCTTGAATTTGGGTCAGGTTCTCCTTTACCGTCTGCGATAGCTTCCTCCGAAAGTTGCCCTGAGGGATAGAGCAAAAGGTACAGCGGGCAATATCTCCCCACCAACAGCCGCGGTTAGATTCGTACCAAAATACCTTCACTTCCTGGCTGAAGAAGTCTTCGCCCAGTATATGGATCACCTGTTGAGCATAGGCCTCATAATCTGCATGGGGCGTCTTTTCCAGTGAAGGCCCCTTGGATGGAGAAACGATCTGCGGTGGTGATGCTTTGGGTATTTCGGATTGCGCTAGCAAGTCCATCAGGGAGCCTTCTGCCTCCCCTACAAAAATATAGTCTAAGGCAGTGGGCAACTCCTTCACGCCGGCTTCTCTCCCTTTTTCGTAGAAATAGGCCCCACCCGCTATAAAGGCCGTCTGATGTAGCAAGGCTTCCAACTTCCGAAACAAGGCGATACCTGGAATCAGTTGGTTTTCATAAATAATGGCCGACCCCACTACCCGGTAAGACACATGGGCCAAGGCCTCGGCTACTACTTCTATAAAATCATAACACCGCTGTTCCAGCTGTTGCAGATGATCCAATTGGGCCTCTACTGCCCGGTTGTTGTAAGAATTGCTATTGACAATACCCCCCGTGGCAAAAGCCTGATCATAGATGGCCTCATGGTGGTAGCCTAGTGCGGGCACATCAAAGGCACTGCGGGCAAACAGCCGCTCCATTAGCAGCTGGTAGTAGGCATTCATCACCGTTTCCTGCACGGCCTTGTAGGTATCCATGCCAATCCAACGAGCCAGCAGAAAATCCAGGTGCAAGATGTCTGCCGTATACCCTTGCTGTTTGGCTACCGCTTGCAGTGTGTAGGCTCCCAAGGGTATGCAGTCCAGGGCATTACCAGGAGGAATAACGAGGAGCAAGTCTCCACCCTCTACCTGGCTACGGATGAGCTCTACTATATGACGTTTTTCTGCCTGCATACCTACCTTATTCATTCTAGCACATCAGTCGTATTCGCTTACCAGCTCTTTCTTGGCCAAGAAGGCATCTTCCCGGTCCAGCGCGTGTAGCAATTCGGGTTCTGCCATAATCAAAGGAACATACCACCCATCCATCACGATACCCAAATTCTGCTCCACCGCCCAGCTTTGATGTTCCGTGGCTTTGTATCTCCGCAGGCTCATGATCTCTACGGCCCTTTCCTGGTTTACAAAATGCCTGCGCAACTGCATGTTATGCACCAGCCGACAATCCTCTATCAGGTAGTCACCACTGCCATTCAACTCAGAAATCATAAGCCGGCTGTTGGGGAAGGCTTCCTGCCATTCCACCAGGCTATTGGCTACCTCATTCATGAGATCAGGATTCTCGTACGCCTCAGAAGGAAAGGTCCCTTTAAAATACTGACCTAGCCGCTCAATATCCGTATCCTTGGGGTATACCATTTCATACACCTTCCATTTCTCCAGCTTTTCCACCCCCAAGGCCTCACCATACTCCACCAAGGGAGACCCTTTACCGATCAGGGCATAGGTGAAGTACGTAGGATATTGTAAATGGCTAATCCGTGGCGCCAGCTCCATCATGTAGTCATACTCCTCCACTTTGTCGCCCGGGAATCCCCACAAAAGTGAATACTGCGTGGCGATGTTGTGACACTTGGCATTTCGCAGGTAATACAAGTTATCCCTACCTGTGGTCCCTTTCTTGATCCGCTTGAGCAGGCTTGTAGAAAAGGATTCTACTCCTGGCAAAGTCCAAACGGTATTGATTTTCCCGAGCCATTCTACACTGTCCAGGGTCTTACCTACTTTCACTTGAAAGCCCACCGGAGGCAGTTGCTCATCGTCCTTGGTTATGGCATAGTACTCCTCCGGGAAGGAATCAGCAATGATATTGTCGGTAAAGAGGATCACCTTTTGAGGAAATTGAAGATGCAATTCCTGCAGTTCTTCCAGTATCTTTTCTGTCTTCTTGCGGCGAAACTCCCCTTCGGGTATCGAGCAAAAAGTACAGCGGGATTTATCCCCCCACCAGCACCCCCGGTTAGACTCGTACCACAGTACCCGTACGGTGGTGTCGAAATACTCCTGCCCCATGATTTCGATTACTTGGCGGGCGTACCCCTGATAGTCCACCATGGGCACATCATCCAGTTTCCAGCCCTTTCTACCCCTAATGATCTTGGGGAGGGTTTCCTTGGAGGAATCCATATGATTCAGAAAGGTGATAAAGGCATCTTCTGCCTCCCCCACAAATACATGATCGAAAATGGGGCTCAGCGAAAGGAAACCTTCTTCTCTACCATAATCATCAAAATAGCTACCCCCAGTGATAAAGGTTTGCTCACCCGCCATTTTCTCTTTGATTCTCCGCATCAAGGCTACCCCAGAGTGAATCTGGTTCTCATACCCAATAGCCGCCGCTACCACTTTATAGGAATACTTGGCTACTGCTTCACTGGTAGCCTCTACCAGATCAAAGCATAGCCGCTCAATGTCAAACAGCCTTTCCAGCTCATACTGCACCTCGCTGCTGTTGAAGATGGTACTGTTAATCATACCGCCAGTAGCCGCATCCTGATCCCACATGGCTTCTGGCCGGTACCCCAAGGCGGGCAGATCAAAAGCACTGCGCGCAAACAGCCTGGAATTTATCAGCTGGTAATAGGCGTTGGACTGACTGTACTGGATGGTCCGGTACGCATCAGGGCCTATTATTTCCCCTAACAGCAGGTCTACTTGCAGTATTTCCATACTAAACCCCTGCTGGCGAGCTACCGCCTGCATGGTATAGGGGCCCAGGGCTATGGAGTCTACCGCATTGCCCGGAGGAATAATGAGCAGGATATCCGCCCCAGAAAGTATCTTGTCTATTTTGGATTGAATGAACCGCTTGTGCATGAGGAGAATGAAGGCAATACAATTCCTGGGTAGTTTTTACACTTCCTACAGAAATCGAGGGTAAGAAAAGGTAAGTAAGCGAAGAAGTAGAATGTACTGAAGTGGATATCCTACTTCTTCTGGATACAGAGCTTAATTATTAGGGCTCATTAAGTAGACGACAGTACAATGTCATTGGCCTTGTTGCTAGTACCATCACTGTTGTAAATACGCGTGGTGGTCCTCACATCATACTTAGGTGGCGCATAGGGCATGTGTACCAAGAAGCGGTAATCTACCGGTACATCCTCCACCTGAATTTTATCAATCTCTTCTTCAAATTGCCATCCTACAGCCTCCCCGTCGGAGTTAAAGATTAGCCCAATGCCCTTGAGGTTTCTGGCAGTAGGGGTACCATCTGTATTCAACTGACCGTCAAAGCCGGAGTACTCCGTTAGATCTTCGATAGAGGTCGAATCAGCATTGTTGTTGATCAACTCTTTAAGCGCTGCCAATTGCTCATGCACCATATCATGATGTTCCTGTGCTTTCTCCTTCTTCCGTTGGTTATGCAAGTCATCAATATGGTCCTGAGAAATGATCTTCTCCAGAGCCCGGTTTTGGTAGTCTATTTCACTTGCTCTTTGGAGCAAAGCTTCCAGCTTTTCGGTGCCAATTATTTCCTTCCTCACTACCAAAGGTAATTCTCTCGATTCGGTCTCGAAGTTGGTGATCGCCATGTTTACCGAACGGAATTCCTCATACCACTTCTTAGTGGCCTTACGTTCTTTCCGCTTCTGCACCGGAGTGAGGGGTGGCCGAGTATTGATACTATAAAAACCGGATGCTACTTGAGTGGGCACCAGCACGTTGGTATAGTGAGAACCGTATTCCTCGTTTCTGGCAGTAGAAGGAGTAAAGTTATCCTCCCATTTTTCACTGGGTTTCCGGTTACCAGGCAGCTGCCAAACATTGTTCATCCCGATGGTTGAAACTCCTAGTCGGTAGTTCTGCTCATCAAAAATCAATTGCTTGTTTTCGTCTGGCGAGTGTATATGATTCGAAGCCGGCGCATGGTCTAGAACAAGGCGGGTTTTGCTCACATCCGGATCGAGCACAATGGATACAAATTCAGGAATGTTGAAGTAACACCCTGGCCAGTATACCCACATTCTCTCTGAGGTATTCTCATTGAAACTCTCGGTATTTATATCTAACCCAATACCAGCAGGGGTTTCCGGGCTGTCACAGTTGTTGAGGGTATTCCATACTATGGCGTCGTTGGAAAGGTATTCATCTTCGGATTCCTCTCCAGACGCTGGTTCAAAGTCACTTTTGTGCAAGCCAATGAATTGCTGCCAAACCGAATTCCATACTCGCTTCCAGGTTTCGAAATTCAATTTCTCAAGGGCACTCTCCCGGTAAGACTCCAAAACGAAGTAGTCTTCGCCCCTTTTCTCATACAGAAAGATAACCCCGTCCGTAAGCATGCCCCGCTGTACCATTTTATTGTTTTGGTAAGCTGCCTCTACGGGCTTATTAATGGTCTCAATAGCTGCTATCGCGTTGAATAATTGCAGGGTAATGAAGTGGATGCCACGGTCAGTACTATTGCCACTGAACTCACGAATTTGCTCGTACCCAGCATACTCCAAAATGGAAGCGTACATTCGGCTCATCACATTCCACTTCAACCGTAGCGCTTCGCTACTAGTGAAAAGGTGGAAAATGGCGGTCATTCTATACTCCCCTTTCAAATGGCCATTTTCCAAATAGTCATCCTTGGGGACGTTCTGGGGCGAGAAGCCCGGATGGTTGAGCACGGTATTGAGTGAGGCTTCCAGATACTCCTCATTGAAAACATGGTTATCGTCAGCCAATAGTGATTCAGGGATAGTGTTTGCCATGGTGTTCTCTTCTGTTTATTTAATTGGTTAGACACTATAAGGTACTAAGATTGCTTGTACAGATAAACCTCATTGCCGTCTAATGATGACAGCGAATAAAAGGCTTTT
>JBCBHI010000319.1:0-5856 GCA_038525885.1 Bacteroidota bacterium | reverse complement strand
GGGCAACCTGTCCGGTGCCAACCATTAACCAAAGTGACATTACCCATTGGGGAATTAGCCTAGATAACCACCCCAGGTTGTCATGCTGACGTTAGGAAGCACCTTGGTAGTTACTGCTAACCTATTCCCTACCTGCAAAATACCTTGCAGAGAATTATGCTACCACCTTCCCGTTGTTGCCGTTCGGGGTGCCGATGTTTAAGCGCAGACTACGCGCCCCGGCAACACCAACAACTTACGCCGCCCGTACCTATGTCTCGAATTGTTGGTGACGGTCCTGCTGGACCAAATACAGCAACAATGGCGACTTGGAATAGTCTAGCCCGGTGCCCACAATAACCCAAAAATGGTCCTACAGGCCAGACAATACCCACCAACTCCATTTTGTGTTATGAAATCTGAGTTTTGTGTTATTCATCGGTAAAGGATAAAGGTAGATTTGTTAAAATCACCTATCCTTTCACTATGTATAAACTGACTCTGATAATTGTAATTTCTCTATTTGTGGTGGTTTGCGCAACCGCCATTAACTACCCAGAAAATGGGGTAGTGATAGAGGAACCCGTCGGCACTTCTATGACTTCGCTAGAAGCAAAAGACGAAAGCCTGGAAGCCTTCAACACTATGATGGACGTACTCACACACCAGCGGTGTGTCAACTGCCATCCGTCGGACAACATCCCCAAACAAGGCGAAGACCGCCACCACCACCGCTTTGGTATCGTGCGCGGCAATGTGGGCAACGCCACCAATTGTAACACCTGCCATCAGGCTTCCAACAATGAGTTTTCTGGGGTGCCCGGCGCTCCTGACTGGTCGTTGGCTCCTCATTCCATGCGCTGGGAAGGCCTTTCGCGTACTGAGATTGCACAGTCTATGATGAACCCGGAAACCAACGGCAATCGCACCGCCGAGGATATTATGCACCACCTCACGGAGCATGAGCTAGTACTTTGGGCATGGGAGCCGGGTATCGGGGTAGATGGAGAACCCCGGGAGCTACCTCCGGTAGGTAAGGAAGAGTACATAGAGGCTGTAAAAACCTGGATCGAGCTGGGAGCCATTATTCCAGAAGAAGAGTAGTTCGAAAACCTCAAAAAATCACGAAAACGAAAATGACGACATTCAATATTAACGGAAAGCCTGCTAGTGTGGAGGTGGACGAAAACACCCCGCTGTTGTGGGTAATCAGAGATTTATTGGACCTGAAGGGTACCAAGTTTGGTTGTGGCAAAGCGGCCTGTGGAGCCTGTACCATTCATGTGGATGGGGAAGCGGTGCGCTCTTGCTCCTTTGCCGTGAAATACGCTGAGGGAAAGGATATTACGACTATCGAAGGTCTGGGCAATGCGGAAAACCCACACCCAGTGCAGCAAGCCTGGATAGAAGAGGTGGTGCCTCAGTGTGGGTATTGCCAGCCAGGTTTTATGATGGCTACGGCCGCCCTGCTCAATAAGAATCCCAACCCATCGGACGAGGATATTGACGCCAACATCGTCAATGTATGCCGCTGCGGTACCTATTACCGCATGCGCAAAGCCATTCATCGTGCAGCAGAACTAAGCTAAACCCACCGAGTCATGAGTAAGAAAAAATTATCAAGAAGAAAGTTTATCGTTCGTGGTGGGCTAGGGACTCTAGGCGTGCTGGCCGTAGGTACCTATTTAGGGCGCAACCCGCTCCGCAGGGTTTTGATGGAGTCTCTGGAAGGTACCATCATTGGGTACTCGGGGGTAGGTACGGAAGCCAACCTATGGTTTGAGCTGACCCAAGACAACAAGGTGCTCTTTCACTCACCCAAGGTAGAAATGGGGCAGGGGACCTTCACCAGCTTTGCCCAAATGATAGCGGAGGAGCTAGACGTGCGGCTGGATCAGGTAGAGGTACAAGCCGCCGCTACCTCCACAGGCGTAATGGACAACCTGAGTACGGGCGGTAGCCTGTCCGTGGCCCAGTTTTGGGGTCCGCTGCGCGAACTGGCCGCCATGATGCGCGAAATGCTGAAGCTGGAAGCCGCCAAAAAGATGGGCGTGGAAGCCAGTACTCTTTCTACCCAAGACGGGATGATATCCGGGGCTCAAGGCTCTATGACCTATGCCGAGGTAGCCCAAGGGGTAACGGAATGGGAGGAGCCCGCTGAGACACCTACACCCCGCAGTGGTGACTTCAAATACATAGGCCGCCCCATTCCCAGGGTAGACCTTCAGGATAAGGTGTATGGCGAACCCATTTATGGTTTGGACGCCGAAGTGCCCAATATGCTGCATGCTGCTATCATTCGGCCTAGTGCGGTGGGGGCTACCTTCAAGTCTGCCGATACGCAAAAGGCGGAAAACATGCCCGGGGTAGTCAAAGTAGTGCAGATAGACAACTGGGTGGGGGTGATTGCCCAATCGTATTCGGAGGCACTGGCCGCCAAGGCAGCCATCCGGGTAGAATGGGATGTGCCTCAGGAGTGGACCATGGAGCAGCTCCGTGACTTGCTGCAAGTAGGCAAAGGGGACGATATGCTGCTGCAAAAGAAGGGAAGCGCTCTGAGTGAGGAGGATGATCAGTTGGAGGTGATGGAGTTCACGAGCCCCATTGGTGCTCATGCCCAGATAGAACCGAACGGGGCGGTAGCCGACTACCGGGAGGGCAAGCTGACCATCACCTTGTCTACCCAGGTTATCCGCATTACGCGTGATCAGGTAGCCTCTGCCCTGGATATGGATGCGGATAATGTGGAGGTGATTCCTACTCAGCTAGGGGGTGGCTTTGGTAGAAGGCTCAACACCAACCACGCCATTCAGGCGGCGCAGCTTTCTATGGCCGTGGGGCAACCCGTCAAGTACATATTTACCCGGAAAGAGGAATTCCAGAGTGACTTCTTTCGGCCGCCTACCCACCATGTGATGAAGGGCAAACTGAATGCCGATGGGTACCTGGATTCCTTAGAGCATCATTATGCCTCGGGTGACGTGGCCTTCAACTCCTTGCTTGCCCCTCCGGGGGTAGACCCCAACTTGCTGAACAACATGCTGGGCTCAGACAGCGGGGCTTCGCGCGGGGGTGCGGTTATGTATGATGGTATTCCTAACCGCCGCTCGGTGCAGTGGCATACCACCTTGCCCTTTGCCACCAGCTGGTGGCGTTCCTTGGGTCTACTGGCCAATACCTTTGCCATTGAGTGCTTTGTGGATGAGATGGCCCTTAAGAGTGGCAAAGATGCAGTGGACTTTCGCCTGAAGGGCCTTGGTAGTGATGCTACCGCCCAGCGGATCCGCAGGGTGATAGAGAAGGCCGCTGAAGAAGGTGGCTATACGGAGCAAGTGACCAACGGTCGGGCTATGGGCTTCGCCGCGTCCATCGATGCCGGAGTTCCCGCCGCCCACGTAGTGGAAGTTTCCCTAGTGGAGGGTGTGATAACCGTGCACAAGGTAACCTGCGTAATGGACTGTGGCGTGGCCGTGAATCCAGACCAGGTAAAGGCCCAGTGCGAAGGGTCCATCATCATGGGGATAAGCAGTTCCGTATTTGAGCAAATGACCTTGAAGAAAGGCGAACTATCCCCTACCATCTACGGTCCTTATGAGATGGCATTGATGAAACATTCACCTAAGGAAATCAACGTGCATTTGATTCAGGGAGTGGATACTCCCTTGCCAGTAGGCGAACCACCCTTGGGTCCTATAGGAGCGGCCATCGGGAATGCCGTAAAACGCCTCACGGGCCATCGAATCACGGATATACCTATGCAGCCTGCCTACGCAAAGGCGATGAAGCAGCAAGGTCAAGATCAGATAACTGCTGTGGTAGATAAAGGCAAAAAGCAACTGGTGTAAGCAATCTTGTTACCATCATAAAAGCCCCTTGAGAACTCTCTCGGGGCTTTTTCTATTGAATTGATTTAAAATGGTATACTCAATCTGAGTTATCCTACTACTTTATTAAAATCCTATTTCATCTCAGCAGTTATTAAATTCTCCATCCTCACTTTGCTAAAGAACTGATTCTTAGCCCTGTATTGAGACACTGATAGACCCGTAATGACACCATCATTATTCCTTACAAATTCTACGTTGTTGGTAAACAGGGTAGACCCCAAATAATCATCCTTCCAAACCCCTTCTATTGGGATGGCACCATGGTCAAAACTCCATAGGTAGAGTTGGTTCTCTTGGTATACCACTTTGTACCAGGTAATGAGCTCTGAACTGAAATAATCCCCTTCATATTCTTCAGGGTTTTTGGTGCTTCGGAATTCCGTTTCGTCGCTCATTTTAGGGCAAACCATACCATTGTATATCAAATGAGAAATGGCTCCACTGCCATCGCTTTTAAAAGTCATGGTGCGGTTACCGTAATCTTCCACGTTAAGGACAGAATCAGACAAGGCCTGCATGGGATACTTATCCTCGTTGGTAGCTTGGGTATATAGCCGATTGCCTTCACGCGTCAAGTGTACGTACCAGCCGGTGCCCAGCTTGTAAGTTCCGGTGTAGGTATCTAGTAAGTCTTTGGTGAGTGTCACCTCACGTAGCGGGTCTTCTTGAGCCTCCACAGTTTCTTGACGTTCCTCTCGCTCAGGTACACAAAAGGACACTACTTTTCGAGTTAAATCAAAGGCATCTTGGTTGTTGTTATTCAATACTACTACCGACAAATCATAAGCAGGCAGCAGTACTACGTACGTTCGAAAAGAGGCCCAATCGCCAGAGTGGGCTATCCAATCCGAACCACGGAATTCATAAATAGCGATGCCATAGGCATAATTATTTTCGTCACCATTGTTCAGAGTGTCCATCTGCAACATGCGTCTCACCACCGGTTGGGAAGTTTTTGTTGGATACATAAGGTGTCGGACCCACTTGGCCATGTCGTGGGTAGTGGAGTACAAAGAGCTGGAACCCATGGCCGTGAGATAATTAGGCGTGTTTTGGTAAGTGCCCTCGTTGTTCTTGGAGTACCCCATGGCCCGATTGGGAATCACCTCCCGGTGGTTGTCCAGGAAAACCGTCTCGGACATCTCCAGTGGTTCAAAAATGTGCTGCTGGGTCCAATCCCGAAAGGTTTCTCCGGTTACCCTTTGGACTAGCTCGGCCAGCAAGTTATATCCCGTATTGGAGTATCTGTATTGCGAGCCGGGTTGGAAATTTAATGCCTGCTGATTGTATGCCATCCTCAGTATGTGGTCAAACGAAATCACATCTTCATACGAACGTCCCGCCAAGCTCAAGGTGGTAGTCCAGTCTCGCAAACCACTGGTATGGTGTACCAAATGACCCACCGTAATGGTTTCACCAAAGTCAGGCAGTTCTGGAATGTACTTCCGGATATCGCCTTCCTTAGCCACCTTTCCTTGATCTATTAACATGGCAATGGCGTAGCCCGCAAACTGCTTGGAGACCGAAGCCATGTCAAAGACCGTATGCGGAGTGATGGGGATGTCATAGGTTAGGTTTGCCAGGCCATAACCTTGGTTGAAAATGACCTCTTGGTTCTCCATCACCATAATGGCTGAGCCGGGGGCCATAGGATCGGCATCAGCAAATAAGGCATCTATCTGTTGTTGCAGTGTTTCCCGGTTGATTTGAGCTTGCGCACCAAGGGAAAAGGTCATGGTAATTAATAGAAGCAAAGTCGGTACTACGCATTTGTTGTTGGGGCTTTTCATTACGATTGTTTTTTGAGTCTGATTACATTGGGTACTTGGGGTCATGCCGAAAACCTGGGGGCTAGCTTTCAAAAAAACCAGCCCTTGTTGGTGTTTAAGCACTGCAAGTGCGTCACCAACGAGTAGTTGTCGGCGGCCGGCGTTCCGGTGGCGGGCTTACGCCCTAAAACACCGAAAGTCGGACCTCAACAACGGCGCGG
>JBCBHI010000318.1:0-5857 GCA_038525885.1 Bacteroidota bacterium | reverse complement strand
GGTATATAAATGAGGATATAGCTTATGATCAACAAACTCATCGGATACGTGTTGCAGATAAGCTAACAGCACATATTTCTTATACTCAAAGTCTAACAATCCCTCCGTCAGCCAATTGTCTGGTAGATTTTTCATTCGCTTCTATTTTGTGTAGAATAAGATAGTTATAATACAAACTGACAGCAACCCGTAAAATTGTCAGCCTATTCTACCCTACTCTTGTAAGCTCTCTGGGCTAATTGTCATTTTTACTGGCAGTTTGTCGTGATTCTCCCCAATTGTGGCAATGGCATGAGAAATGCTATCAGGGCCATAGTAAATGACATTTGAAAACCCATAATAAACGCTTGCAAAGCAATGTCAGTTAACATCAAACCATTGGCAGACCGTGTTCTAGTAGAACCCGCTGCCGCTGAAGAGAAAACCGCTTCAGGTATTATCATCCCCGACACGGCGAAAGAGAAGCCCCAGCGTGGTTCTGTAGTAGCAGTAGGCGAGGGAAAAAAAGACGAGCCTATGACCGTAAAGGTTGGTGATAGTGTATTGTACGGAAAGTACTCAGGCACTGAAATCACCGTAGAGGGCAAAGATTACCTCATCATGCGGGAGTCTGACATTTTCGCAATTCTTTAATCCTGAACTGCACTATCAGTTCTATAGTACAAACTCATTGAAAAACTAACACGATCATGGCAAAAGAGATCTTGTTCGATACATCTGCTCGCGACGCATTGAAACGCGGTGTAGACACCCTGGCAGACGCTGTAAAAGTTACTTTGGGCCCTAAAGGCCGCAACGTCATCCTTGACAAAAAATTCGGCGCACCTAACGTAACCAAAGATGGTGTGTCTGTAGCCAAAGAAATTGAACTGAAAGAGCCTGTAGAAAACATGGGCGCTCAGTTGGTGAAGGAAGTAGCTTCAAAAACTGCCGATAGTGCTGGTGACGGTACTACTACTGCAACCGTTCTGGCTCAAGCTATCTTTTCTCATGGAATCAAAAACGTGGCTGCAGGTGCTAACCCAATGGACCTGAAGCGTGGCATCGACAAGGCTATTTCTGCTGTAGTTGGCAACTTGGATTCGCAAAAGAAGAGCGTAGACAACAACATTGCTCAAGTAGCAACTATCTCTGCCAACGGCGACGAAGAGATAGGCAATATGATTGCCGAAGCCATGAACAAAGTGGGAACCGAAGGGGTGATCACTGTAGAAGAAGCTCGTGGCACAGAGACTGAAATCAAAACTGTAGAAGGTATGCAGTTTGATCGTGGTTATTTGTCTCCCTACTTCGCTACCAACACAGAGAAAATGGAGGCAGAGCTGGAAGCTCCTTACATTTTGATTCATGACAAGAAGGTTTCTACCATGAAAGACCTTCTACCTGTATTGGAGCAAGTGGCCCAAACTGGTAAGCCTCTTTTGATCATCGCTGAGGACGTAGACGGTGAAGCTTTGGCTACTTTGGTAGTGAACAAAATCCGTGGTGCCCTAAAAATTGCTGCGGTAAAAGCTCCTGGCTTTGGCGACCGTCGTAAAGCTATGTTGGAAGATATTGCCATCTTGACTGGTGGAACCGTAATTTCTGAAGAGCGTGGCTACAAATTGGAGAACGCTACTTTGGACATGCTGGGCACGGCTGAGAAAGTAAATATCGACAAGGACAACACCACTATTGTAAATGGTGCAGGTTCTAAAGAAGATATTGAAGCTCGCATCAACCAGATCAAGGCTCAGATCGAGAACACTACCTCTGATTACGACCGCGAGAAACTGCAAGAGCGTTTGGCCAAATTGAGTGGTGGGGTTGCCATCCTGTACGTTGGTGCTGCCACTGAGGTAGAAATGAAAGAGAAGAAAGACCGCGTAGATGATGCTTTGGCTGCTACTCGGGCTGCTAACGAAGAAGGTGTAGTTGCCGGTGGTGGCGTTGCACTAATCCGTGCACAAGAAGCTCTTGAGGGCGTAGACGCTATCAACGATGACGAAGCCACTGGTGTAAACATCGTACGGATGGCACTAGAGTCTCCTCTTCGTACTATCGTAGAGAACGCCGGCTTGGAAGGTAGCGTAATCGTACAGAAAGTACGTGAAGGAAAAGACGACTTCGGTTTCAATGCTCGTACTAATGAGTACCAAAACCTGATTGCAGCTGGTGTAATTGATCCTAAGAAGGTTACTCGTTTGGCCTTGGAGAACGCCGGTTCTATTTCATCATTGCTTCTTACTACCGAGTGTGTGGTAGCAGAAATCCCAGAAGAGGAACCTGCTATGCCAGCCGGTGGTGGCATGCCTGGCGGCATGGGCGGCATGATGTAATACATCGTCCACAGCATATTCAGTCAAAAAGGCTCCAAGTATGGAGCCTTTTTTCTATTTTTATTCCCTAGTTATAACCTATGAGCATGGAGACACCTTTCGAGAAATACGAAGAATTTCTGCTTTTTCTTCTCATCCACATTGCCAACGCTGATCACATGTTCAAATTGGATGAGGCAATTGTGATTCTGACCAAAATGGAGGACATGTTTGACACCGAAAACGGTGTTGATAAACTCCTTAGCATCTTCATGCAGATGCAGGACAATTATGATAAGCTGAGCAACGACGAGATTTCGGACGTAATCAAAATCAACCTGACCAAGTTTGATATCAAGGATGATTTAGCGGATCGGCTTTTCAATGAACTGTATGAGGTAGTGAATGCAGATGGTCACATTCACGAAAATGAAACCAAGGCCATTGAGCGTATAAAGAAATTGGTCAATCCTGAATAAGGAAGAGGATCCACTCCCGACAAAAACACAGAAAGCCACATGAATATGTGGCTTTTTTTATTGGACTTGTGCAGTTCTAAGTGCCCTACGCATCAAATACTTTTCTGTCAAAAAGTCAATAGGGCGTAACAGGAGAGCAATCACAAATTTCACCCCGAACCCTACGTAAAAGTTATCAGTCTCCTGTTCAATAAGAGGCTCCAAGATCCCTTCGGAAACAATAAACAGGAGGATGGCTATAATAAGCACAATTGTACCGGCACGTCTACTTACACGTGCTCGCAACAACTGGTCAATGGTATCTTGAAGGATTTGATTGTTTACCTTGAGATCCTCATTGATGTTCTTGATCTCTTTCGCTTGCTCTTTGAGCTTATCGTTGGCCTGATTGAGCTTATGGTGAAGTCTATCACTTACTGAAGTAAGAAGCTTTGCCTCACCCAATAGACGTTCGTATTTAGAAAGAACATCTACATACCCTTGGCGCAAACGATCAACGGAAGGATCCTTAGAGTCAGCAACCTTTCTGGCCTCTTCTAAGAAATCTAATTCCTTTTGAAATACGCTACTTCTTGCACCGGGCTTATCATTCATGCAGGCTCATTACTCTTCATCCTTCATCATGATCATCTCAATGGGAAGCTTGATGATCTCTTTGAAGTCTTCACCAGACTCTTGCATATCTTCATCCTCCTCATCATAATACCATTTGATGTTGGTGGTATTCCCCTCTTTGTGCAATTTCTCTAGCTTACGGAATATCTCTACCAAGCACTTTGACGAACTGGTATTGAAATACTCAAGCTTGACTTCCAGGTTGGTTTCCGTCTTAGGGTTATCTACATACCCATCTAGCCAATCCAATAAAGGTTTGTAAAACTCAATAGAGTTTTCCGGAATCGACCGACCAGATATTTCAAACTTCCCTTCATCAAAGTTGAAGTTAAGCTTCGGCGTCTTCGGGGTTGCCTCCAAATAAAAGTTATCCATAACCAGTCTATTAAGCAGAAACCTTTACCTGAATACTGAAAAAAGAATATTCCTTATTCACGTCTTTGAAATCGTATTTTATTTTCTCGCCCGATTTACGAACGATATCAATAATCCCTAAGCCTGCCCCTCCTTTTTCAGAAATATCTCCAGCATCTAGGCGTCGGCGATATATCGCTTTCAATTCATCTTGTGTCATGGCATTGATCTCCTCAATCTTGCTACGCAAATTCCCTACCTTATCTGCCAAGACATGATTTCCCGTTACAATACTATAGTCTGAGCCTTCCTTTGTCAATAGAAATAAAACAGAGTAGTATTCTTGGTGGGAGGTGTCGAGTTCGTCGAAGTGGTGGTAAATGTTCTGTAGTACTTCTACCAGAATGTTGAATACTTTCTTTTTCAGCTTCGACTTGAGTTCAATTTTGTCGAGTTTGTTTTCAGCCAGTTGCAGAATGCAGTTGAATAGGTCTTCCGACACATTACCCTTATAAGCAAGGATAATGCTTTTATTCTGCATGGTTTGGTAATAGTTATAAATATCCAGCATTGTAACCTTAAACAAAAAATTTCATTTGGCTTGATGCTAGGCGAAAACTCACCGACTCTTTGTTTGGACTTGAATATACTAATTAATACCCACTGTACTAATCACATGGATACATTTTCACTTTTCAAGACCTCTTGTCTTATTTTCCCACCTTATGAATCTTATGCATGTCGCAAAATCCATGAGTACGAGAGCAACAAAACAAGATGCTGAAGAAGTGTATTCAAAACGTTATTGCCAGAATCCACTTCCGATTGCAATATATGAAAAAGCCCCTCAGTACTAAGGGGCTTTTGTATTTTCCTAATAATTTTTAGTGCACGTCTTTCATCCAGCGCCGCATCAGAGGTGAGATGAGCAGAACAAAAAGCCCCGAACCTATGGCAAAATAGGAGATGTATTCGAAGCCATCGGTATATATTTCTAGCCTTTGTAATCCACCAATACTCTCAGTACCGTCAATAGCTAGATTCTTGCCAATAAACCCAACGATCTGGAATGCATAAGCAGACGACAGGAACCATACCCCCATCATAAAGGCCACAATGGCCACTGGTGACAAATCGGTAATCTTGGACAAGCCTACAGGAGACATGCATAACTCACCCATAGAAATAATCACATACATAATCACTAGGAAGTACATAGGAACCATGCCGTCACCATTTGCACTTCCCTTACTCAGGGCAAGTACATAGAATCCTATTCCTAAAAGAAGCAGGCCAAGCGCAAACTTGATAGGGGTTCTAGGATTAAGCTTTTGCTGATCTAATTTTATCCAAATCCATGAGAATGGAATGGCCAGTAGGAAGATAAATACAGGGTTGAGTGAGTTAGTTTGAGAGGCGTTAAGTACCGATAAATCGACATTTCGACTAGCGAAAAGAGTAAGAACGCTACCGGACAACTCATGGAAACCCCAGAATATGGTCATGAAGAAGGTGAGCAATACAGCCACTACCATTTTTCCTCGTTCTTCTGGTTTTGCCTTAACGATAATGTGGTAAGCCAGATAGACTAGAATTATGATCCCTACCAGATAGAAGAGCACATTTACAATAGTCACCTCTCCTAAGAAGCTTTCTCCGTCTAGTAGATACTCATAAGAGCTCAACAGCCATGCAATTACCGGTACTGCCAGGAAGGAAATCACGGGGATCAAAGTCTTGATGGGCAGACCAAACTTTTTCTTTTCAATAATCTCAGGTGTAGGTGGCAAGCCCTTATCTCCAAAGACGCCAGCCTTAGACCCACGCCAGAACACTATGAGACCGGCTACCATTCCGATTCCTGCGAGGCCAAATCCATAGTGCCAACCATAATTTTCGCCTAACCAACCGCAAAGCAACGGAGAAACGAAGGCGCCAATATTGATACCCATATAGAAGATGGTAAACCCACTATCTTTCCGATTGTCGCCAGGCTTGTATAAAGAGCCTACGAAGGTGGAGATGTTGGGCTTAAAAAAGCCGTTACCGACAATAATAAAAGCCAATGCCAAATAGAAGGTAATATTGTTTTCGATGGCAAGGACGAAATGG
>JBCBHI010000317.1:0-5859 GCA_038525885.1 Bacteroidota bacterium | reverse complement strand
ATTTTTTGGGGAGTCTGTGGGTCTGTCACATCCCAAACGGTATACCCAGTCGCGTTCTCTAATGCTATCTCCACTGGGGTACCTGCGAAATGGGTGGTGGTAAATGCCAGAGCCTCACCAGAAGTGGCTTGCAATTGCCGGGGGTAGGTGAGCGTAAGGTAATTGGGGTAAGCGTTGGATACACTCACACTGGCCGACTGGAAAGAAAGGGTTACCTCAGTATTAGCTCCCAAATTGGTACTGGTCTGCGAAAAAACATCTTCAGCATCTACACCTTTCAAGGAATAGGCACCTCCCGTAGTAGGAGTGGTGGAAATCTCACCTAATTCACTCCCATTCAGAGCTACACTGACCGGAGCCTCTGCGTAAGAATGAATCATCACCCCAGCCCGGACGTGTACTGGTCCTGCACCTGCTGCAAAGCCAGGCGTGGAAAAACTGTAGGTTCGGCCAGATCCTGATTCCAGGGGATTTTCATACCATTCACGTCCACTTTGGTCCCGGTTGGTCTCTTCTACCTCTATCCACCGTACCTCAGGGAACCAGTCCAGGGTGGTGGTGGTAGAGGCAACTTGGGGTGAATAGATTCTAACAGGATTATTCGTACCTGCCCCAATACCCAAAAAGACGAAAGCCGTATCTGAATAAAGGTTGAGCGTGTGGCGATAATAATTCTCACCACTAACTAGAGAAACCTGATGTGGACCTTGGGCATAAAAAAGGAGACGGTCATTGGCATCAAAGGATCCATCGGAAAGGCCCACTCCTTGTGAGGCCATCGCAGGAAGATCCTCAAATCGCTGGCTTTCCAGGGATTGGGGTAACATGCCCCCGCCATAACCGTGCAAACTAATGTCTGTTGGGTCCAGGGAACTCACGTCAATCCCCAAAGCAGATAAGTAATCAGACGTGAGGGCGTACACCCCATCTTCCACTACCGGAATTTTATACCACTCTCCTGAGGATAGTACAGAGGAAGTCTGTGCTTGAGTCTGCGAAATAAGAACGCACACTAAGCCCAAGCTGAGGTATATAGGTAGTAGGTGGTTTGGGTTACGCATAGCCGGAAAATGCTTTCCGTTACGTTAACGCGCAATCCTTCCCAGGGATTGTTATGTAAGAAGAAAAAAATATGGTTAGCCTTCTACAGCCGACAGCTCGAAGGAGTAGTCTTCCATAATGACGTTAGAAAGCAGCTTTTTACAAGCCGTTTCTACCTTGCTATGGGCCTCGTCTTGGGTGTCAGCTTCTATATGTACGGTGATGTGTTTGCCTACCCGGACATCGTCTACGCCACCGATTCCCAGGTTACCTAAACCTAGTTTTACCGCTTTTCCCTGAGGGTCCAAAAGCTCTTTGAGGGGCATGATGTCAATTTCTGCTTTGAATTTCATCCTTCCGACGATCGATTTACTAACGAGAGTGTCAAATACAGGCCAAAAATGAGGGGCACTGCGAGAAAGTGCAAAAGTACAAGGCTGACCGCACTTAGCAAAAGGAACAGATATTTTAACGCATTGGGCCGAAAAGCAAACGATTTAAACTTGAGGGCCATCAAGGGTAGGCGAGACACCATTAGTCCGGTGAGAATCAGGGTAGTAAATACCATCACGGGTACAGAAACTACCTGCGGATAATCTACTTGGATAAAGGGTAGCGCACCAACCACCAAAGCAACCAAGGGAGTTGGCACTCCGCGAAAGCCTTGTCCCTGGCTTGGGTCATTGTTGAACACCGCCAACCGGATAGCCGCACCTGCGGGAAGCAACATGGCTACGTAGGGCAAAAGCAGAATATCACTTGCGACGGATAGCATTTGGTACATCATCATGCCCGGCAAAACCCCAAAGGTGACCATATCTGCCAACGAATCTAGGTCGGCACCAATAGGGCTATGCACCTTGAGGAGCCGTGCTACAAAGCCATCTAAAAAATCAGCAACCATCGCCAAGCCTATGCATAAGGAGGCGGCATCAAGTTTACCCTGAGTAGTCAGTAGTATTCCGACACAACCCAATAGCAGATTGCTAAGGGTAAGGCCATTGGGGATATTACGAATCAACCAGGGCGTTTGCATTAGGCGGGCACAAAGGGATTATTTTGTTTTTCGAAGCCAATGGTGGTTTCCGGGCCATGTCCTGGATAGACGACTACATTATCAGGAAGGGTATACAATTTAGTACGGATACTGCTGGCCAAGGTATCAAAATCCCCACCAGGTAAGTCTGTACGGCCTATACTCCCTCTGAAAAGCACATCTCCGCCTACCACTACCCCTTGTTCGCGGTGATAAAACACAATGTGGCCCGGAGCGTGCCCGGGCGTAAATAGGATATCCAAGTTGGTATTACCAAAAGTGATACGATCCCCTTCGTCTACAAAATGCACAGGATCTGCAGCCTCATACCCTGCAAAACCGTACTGTGGGGCTACTACTTCATTGGCTTTGAAAGTAGGCAAATCCATCCGGTGCAGGGTAAGCTCTACCCCAAAGGTCCGTGCTACCCAAGCATTGCCCAATACATGATCAACATGGCAATGGGTATTTAGCAGTCGTTCTACCTTCAGGTTATTTTCTTCTATATAAGCTTGAAGCTGTGCTTTTTCATGGTCTTCATAACATCCAGGATCTACGATGACACAAGACTTAGTTTCATCAGATAAAACCAGGGTGTTTTCCTGAAAAGGATTGAACGTAAAAACCTCAATATGCATCATGGGGATATACCTTTGTCGCAAAGGTGGGCCAATAGGGCCAAATGTCAAAAGAACGTAGGCGGATGAAACAGGTAGATGTAATGATAATTGGGCAGGGGCTGGCAGGATCTTTGCTTGCTTTTGAGTGTATTCAGCGTGGTTTCTCGGTACAAGTAATTGATAATGGGCAGCAAGGCAGTAGCTATGCCGCCGCCGGGCTTTTCAACCCCATCACGGGAAGAAAAATGGTAAAAACCTGGAAAGCAGATGTGCTTTTTGACTGTCTCATGCATCATTATCCTACCATGGAGAATGTCCTTAATGCCTCCTTCTTTCACAACACACCTATTTACCGACCTTTTGTATCGGTAGAGGAGTTCAATGATTGGCACGGACGCTGGGCAGACCCTGAATTTGCTCCCTACATCCAGGAGGTATCTGATCCTCATACTTTCTCTGACCATTGCCATGATGCCTACGGGGGCATTTTACTCCAAAAGACCGGTTGGGTAGATCTACCGACTTTGATACAGGCCACCAAAGAGTGGTTAGTAGAGCGGGATGCTTATACTCAAGCAGATTTCCATTCTTCTGAATTAGAAATAGCAGAGAACAAAACAACTTATGGGGATACTGAGGCGCGGTGGGTAGTATCCTGCACCGGAACCCAAGCAACGGTAGATGCATACTGGTCTTGGCTCCCTTTCCGTCCGGTAAAAGGAGAGGTTCTTCAACTTAAAACAGCCGTGACTCTACCTCGCATCTATAACCGGGGGGTCTTCGCGCTCCCCATAGGAAGTCACTCGGTAAAAGTAGGTTCCACCTATCACCATCATGAGTTGACTTTGGAACCAACCGAACGAGGAAAAAATGAGTTGCTAGAGAAACTCAACGCGCTTTTGCGTGTTCCTTTTACAATAGAGGAGCATTGGGCAGGTATACGCCCTGCCACTAAAGACCGTAGGCCCATAGTAGGGCAGCACCCAAAACATCCGGCACTATGGCTTCTCAACGGCCTGGGAGCCAAGGGAGTCTCATTGGCTCCTTTCTTTGTCAAGCAGTTAGCCGATGCTTTATTTCAAGGTGATTCTTTGTGGCCAGAAGTGGACATTCAACGATTTGCAACGTATTATAAAGAATAATTGAGACCCCTATGCATAGATTTCTTCCCCCACATACTCTCAAACTTGCCTGGCTGGCTATTTTTATTGGTTTTCCATTCCTGACTCAGGCCCAGCAAGCGGCTCAGACTTTCGGCAAAAACCGAATTCAGTACCAGAACTTTGAATGGAAATACTACAGTACGGGAGATTTTGATCTGTATTTCTATCAGGGTGGAAGCGAGTTAGCTGAGCAGGCAGTGAAATTCTTGAAGGTTGAGTTTGAGCGGATTACAGACATCCTGGGTTATGTACCGCTTGCAAAAACTAAGATCTTCTTGTACAACTCGCATTCTGATTTAATGCAGAGCAATATTGGCATCAACGACAATTACCAAGCCGTAGCGGGGGAAACGGTTTTTGTAAAAAACGTGGTGGAGATTGCCTACCCAGGCACTTTGGAAGCTTTCAAAACAGAATTGGTTTTCCAAGTGGCTACCAAGTTGCTACAAGAAATGATGTTTGGGGGTAGCCTGACGGATATGTTCCAGAAGGCGTATTTGCTTAATCTGCCCGATTGGTTTATTCCAGGTGCGGCTCGCTATATCGCCTACGGATGGGGTCCCCGTATGGACGATTATGCAAGAGATCTGGTTTCTAACGGCCGGGTACGCAAACTAGACCGCTACCAAGGGGAAGAAGCCGCACTGCTTGGGCAATCCATCTGGAACTACATTGCCGAGAAGTACGGCAGATCAAATATTTCGAGCGTGCTCAATCTCACGCGGATCATTCGCAACGAAGAACGGAGCATTGCTAATACGCTAGGGACTACGTTTGCCCGTTTCAAAGTGGGTTGGGTAAGCTACTACCAAGAGCAGGCCCAGAAGGTACTAGAAGACTATGAGTATCCTGGAAAGCAATACTTAGTTACCAGACGTAACCGACGAAATATAATTCGTAACCGGGTGAGTTTAAGCCCGGACGGTAGGTATTTGGCCTACTCAGAAAATGACCGAGGTAGATACAACGTCATCCTTTTGGACCGCGAAGCGGACAAACAAAAGGTCATTCTCCGTGGTGGCTACAAACTGCTGAATCAGCAACCCAACGAGGACCTTCCTATCCTGGCCTGGCAGGATTCGGTAACGTTGGTCATGGCTGCAGAACGTGGAGGAGGGCCATCCTTATGGATTTACGATGTAAACGAGAAGGAAAAACAACAGGTGAGTCTTGCGGCATTCCATGCCATTCAGCACATCTCTTTCAATGACAATGGCCGCCTGATGGCTATGAGTGCGGAGGAAGACGGCCGAAGTGACATCTATCTGGTAAGCTTGCGGCGCAACCAGTGGAGGAAACTGACCGACGATGCCTACGACGATGAGTATCCTGAGTTTGTACCTGGCACCAATGCCATTGTATTCAGTTCCAATCGCTCCAGTGACACCCTACGGGCTGTTCCCTTAGAAGATGTAAAAGATGACCTGATCACTTTTAATCTCTTTGTCTACAACCTGGACACCACCTCTACAGTACTCTCGCGTATCACTAACACCCTGAGTACTGACATCTATCCTATCCCAGTCAATCAGGATGAATACTATTACCTGAGCGATCAGAAGGGCATCCAGAACTTATTCCGATATCATAGAACCGATAGTCTTTATACCCAGATTACAAACTTTGCCAATTCCCTGCATGGGATGAGCATAAATTTGCGCACCTCTGAATTGGCCTACATAGCCGAACTGGAAGGGAAGGACTATATCTACCTACAGCCACTAGATTTTACTCAACAGCGATTCACGCTACCTACAGCCAGGCAACAACGGCAGCAGGCCAAGTATTTGGCAAATAGGTTAATGGCAGCACGGGCGAGGCAAAACTTAACGCTATCAGCTCCCATATCGGAGACTACGCCTAAAGAAGATACTGCTGGCATTGATACGAACGAGCTTCTGGACCCCGACGACTACACCTTTGGGAATCCTGAAGAAACTCCCATGGTAGGATTGAACACGTACTCATCTGTGTCTATGGGCGCATTCGGATCCATGGG
>JBCBHI010000316.1:0-5877 GCA_038525885.1 Bacteroidota bacterium | reverse complement strand
CCGGGTGAAATTGGCGTACAAAGAACAAGGATTTACCATCTGGGGTAATGAGAGGCTTAGCCTCCCGAAATTCGGTGTTAATTTCTGAGTTGAGGGGTTCCTTCTCGGAAGAGAACGAAACCTCTTCAGAAACAGAGAAATTCCCAAAGGGCTTCAATGCCTCATTCACCTCAGACAAATTGTTGGCGAACATTAATCCGATGGCATCGATTTGAACCCAACCCGGAGCCGTTACCGTATTGATGTTCAACTCCACTTGCTTCACCAGATATTCGGTAGGTGGCACGGTAATCACCAAAGCCCGGTAGGGATCTAGCACCTGAGTAGGCGATACCTTATATACAGGATACTTGGCACCGTTGGCATCCGTTAGAGAAACATCGGTAACCCGGCCAGGCAGATAATTCTCAATGATGATAATATGAGTAACCTTTTGGGGTTCGGCATAGTCCATAATGAGGGTAGCAATGCCGCTCTCGGACTTGATACGAAATGCCTGCTTGTCCAAGCCTCCTAATACGGAATTGGGAGGGCCTATAACCTGCTTACCTGACCAATTCTCGGGTTCAAACTCGTTGTAGGCGTAATTGAGCCCAGAGGCCCACTGAATAGATTGTCCGTAAGACAAACATGCCCCGAACACGCTAAAGCCAAGGATTACCCTAAAAATCCACAATTGAGTGCGCATACCTGTTTAAATATCTTGAAGTGGGTAAAATGCCCGGTTTGGATAAGTTTTGCAACTGGGAAACGCCTCTTTTTTGCCTTTAGCACACAGCGAATTATCCACAGCTCAAATTTTTTCTCGTTCGGATGCAACTTTTTTCAAGTTCGCTTCATCAAACAAATAACCGACGGTAATAAATGAAAAAAAAATTAGCATCCCCCTGTAACGTTTTGGTAGTAGGTGGGTACTAATGGAAGAAATAACCGATACGATGAGCGCAAAAATGATTGGCAAAAGTAAATGGATCACCGGAGCACTACTGATTATGTGCGTGGTGGCGATGGGAAAATTAAACCTGGAAGCCTGGTCTAGCTTCTCTCCTGAAGGAAATCAGGTATTGAGCGGAATCTTCGTAAATCAAAATAACGAAGTAGCAGCTACCGAATGCACCCAACAGAAGGTAGAGGCGCCAGCGGTAGAAGCTTGGTCTCATAAGGTAAAACGCGTGTTGAATGCGTGGGGCCAGGCTAGCATGAAAAAGCTGTTTTTCTCTGATGCAGCTCCTCAATACCAAACAACTGTTTGTACCGTAGAGATACAACCCGTACACTTCTTGCCCACGGCAAGGCCAAAAACTACTCAGTCCGTACGGTTATAAGTTCAAAAAGCGCTCATCAAAAAGGCCGTCTCCCATTTCGTGGGACGGCCTTTCTTATTTCTCAACGTAAGTGAATTACCCTTTTCTGCTAATAGCTTTCTTAGCAGCATCCACAATGGCCTGAGTACTCAAACCATATTTTGCTAGCAAATCCATGGGCTTACCGCTTTCCCCAAACTGATCGTTCACCCCAATAATCTCCAATGGAGCGGGTTGGTTGCGAACCAAGGTGCTGGCAATGGACTCCCCTAGCCCTCCGTTGATTTGATGCTCCTCCGCAGAAACGGCACAGCCTGTTTTGGCTACAGAAGCCAGAATAGCAGCGGTATCCAAAGGCTTAATGGTGTGGATATTTACTACCTCAGCAGAAATTCCTTGCTCTGCAAGAATGGCTTCGGCCTCCACTGCATGCCACACAAGATGCCCGGTAGCAAACAAAGTTACGTCCTTACCTTCTATCAGGGTTTGGGCCTTGCCAATTTCAAAAGGCATATCCTCGGTAATGAAAACCGGCACTTTAGGACGGCCAAACCGCAAATATGCAGGGCCTTCGTGATCGGCCAAGGCTAAGGTAGCCTGCTTGGTTTGAGTGTAATCCGCAGGGTTAATCACCGTCATGTGAGGCAAGGCCTTCATCATCGCGATGTCTTCCAGAATCTGATGAGTAGCACCGTCTTCACCCAAGGTAAGGCCTGCATGAGAGGCACATATCTTTACGTTTTTCTCACTGTAGGCAATAGACTGGCGAATCTGGTCGAACACACGGCCAGTACTAAAGTTGGCAAACGTACCGGTAAAGGGAATTTTGCCTCCTATGGTCATTCCGGCTGCCAGGCCCATCATATTGGCTTCTGCAATACCCACCTGGAAAAAGCGCTCAGGAAATTCTTTTTTGAAATCCCCCATTTTCAAAGACCCGGTAAGGTCAGCACAAAGGCCAACCACATTAGGATTGTTTTGGCCAGCCTCTAGCAAGCCCACACCAAACCCTGAACGGGTATCTTTCTTTTCGGTAAAAGTTAACTTTGTCGTCATGGTGGTTATCTACCAAACAGTTTGAGGGAGACGGCGCCTCCCGAACGTATTGTAAATTCTCTTATTTCCGTGTATTTGGATCCCCCGGCGGCTTCTGACCGATAAACCAACTTGTATCGGCCGGGCTGTAAGGGTACCGTCTGTTTTGTGCTCTCCTGATCCAGATTACAAGCCCAGCGCTGCTGCCCCAAGTTGTTGAACTGATATATAGAGCCAATCCCCTTTACTCCGGTTTCTACATTCAGTAGGCCGGGTGAGGCTACTTCCAGCGTTTGGGTTTCGCCCCGGTTCACGGGAACGTTCCTAAAATAGGTTTTGGGAGTGGTGAGCACTTCCAAATCATATCGCCCTACCAGCAGTTTTTCCCTTTCTGGCACTTCCATTACGTGAACCAAATTGGTCTCGCCAGCCTTGCGAATGAGTACCTCTACCCCATCCTTATATTCCGTATGCCCAGACTGACGCACTTGTAGTACCCCTTGAGGAGCAGCTACTTCTAGTACATTATGCCTTCCCGGGCGGATGTCTACGTTGCGTTTGATAACCGGAGGAATGGTATTCACCACCAGATCATAACTCAACACCCCATCTACCTCTACCGAGTCCGGCCGACCTTGGCGGTCGCGATAGTGTACAAATTCGTAGGCTGCCTCTTGGGTAAAGTTATTGAGGAAGGTAACGTTGACATCCTTCTCGGTCCGTCGGCCTTGATCATCGAGCAACTCCACACTTACCGTGGTCTCAGCCAAACTTTGTTGGATAGCCCGGCCCAAGGCCCGCCGAAAATCCCGAATACGGTTGGCTTCTATGAACTGCCCCAGGCAACTAAACTCTTCCTGGTACTCCTGAGACATCCCTAATCCTATTACAAAAGGCTTGAGGAAGACATTGCGGCGTTGCAGAGCCAAGGATACTGCACAGGGGTCCCCATCGCAGGACTCTATCCCATCGGTAATGATGATGATGATATTCCGTACGCCCTCTTCTTGGGGAAAGTCGTTAGCTGACTGCTCCAGGGAGTACGCTATAGGCGTCACCCCTTGAGGCTCCAGCTGCATGAGTTTCCCACGGATGGCGGTATGGTTGTTGGGTCCAAAAGGAACCTCCAACTTGGTATCGTAGCAGTTTTGTCGGCTACGATGAAACTGGAGACCGTACACCCGGAGCGCCAATTGCAAATTGGAAACGGTCTCCAGGGAGTCTACCAAATCAACCAATAGCCGCTTGGCCGCTACTATCCGGG
The DNA here is from genome assembly GCA_038525885.1 of Bacteroidota bacterium. Taxonomy (GTDB): domain Bacteria; phylum Bacteroidota; class Bacteroidia; order Cytophagales; family Cyclobacteriaceae; genus DMST01. The sequence goes on along the minus strand of JBCBHI010000316.1, from coordinate 2,274 downwards.
TAGTGTTTTCCCACTGCCCATACATGCTGCCAGACCCGTCCAGTAAGAAAAGGATACGGGTACGCTGTGGTAGCGCCTGCGTATAGGTTTGCCCCGCAGCCTGCGGGGCTATGCTCAACAGTACGGCCAAGGCCGCGAGTACGATGAAAGCTTGTTTTTGCACTAGTAATCTCCGAGGGTTTCCTCTAATTGACCCAAAGCTTGTGCCAATTGCTCATCATTGGGTGCTACGCCGTGCCATTTGTGGGTGCCCACCATAAAGTCAACGCCGTAACCCATTTCGGTGCGCATGATGTTCATCACGGGCTTGCCTTTTCCTGACATGGATTTGGCCTTGGCCAAGGCTTCCAGTACGGAGGCCATATCGTTGCCTTCGCTCTCCATTACTTCCCAACCAAACGCTTCGAATTTGGCACGCAAGTCTCCGGTATCCATCACCTCGGTGATAGGCCCATCAATCTGCTGACGGTTGTAGTCAATGGTAGCGATCACGTTATCTACTTGGTGATGGGCTGCATACATAGCGGCCTCCCATACCTGGCCTTCGTTTACCTCGCCATCTCCCATCAACACGAATACGTGTTTATCCTCCCCGTTGAGCTTTTTGGTTTGGGCGGCGCCCAAAGCCACAGATAAGCCCTGGCCTAGCGAACCACTAGCAATACGGATGCCTGGCAAGCCCTCTTCGGTAGCCGGGTGGCCTTGCAACCGGGAATCAATCATACGGAAGGTGGATAACTCGCTTACTTCAAAGTACCCGGCACGCGCCAAGGTGCTGTACCAAACTGGAGAAATGTGTCCGTTGGACAAGAAGAATAAATCCTCTCCTGTTCCGTCCATATTGAATTCAGTCTGGTGGCTCATTACTTCATGGTAAAGGGCCACAAAAAATTCAGTACAGCCTAAGGACCCACCAGGGTGCCCGCTTTGCTGGGCATGTACCATACGTACAATGTCGCGACGTACCTGGGAAGCTATTCCCTCTAGTTCTTGGATTCGTGATTGATCTGCCATGTATGATTAGCACATTGGGATTTGGGACGCCCCAAAATCCACTTGGTTTTGGATGCCGCAAAGATAGAATTTTTGTGCGCTCTGCCACTCGCAGACCCTTATAAGGTTCTGAGGTAATGCGGTACTTTTCTAACAAATACCCACTAATTATCCTGAAATGATTGGATAGAAATATGAAGGAGCAGGGCTATTCGTGGGCGGATGCCGAAGGAGTAACTACTGGCTCTGCTCCTTGCACTACCCAAGGAGCCAACAGTTTTTCTTTAACCAATTCAGGGTGGCTCCAGGGTAGCCCATGGTCCGCCTTGGATACGGTAACTAACTCCACCTGAGGAGATTGGGATAGCATGGCCTGGGCAAACAGGGCATTGTCGTAGTAGATAAGATCGTCCCGGTTACCGTGCAGAATCGTAACAGGAACATCAATATGGTCCCATAGCGGTTCCATGGCCTTAAGCTGCTCATAGTGATTGAGTTTCTCTACATTGGCCATCGTGATCATGGTGGGCGTAAGTTGTTTCAGCCCTGGAAGCTTGATGAAATAACTGGCCTTGTAGATTTTCTCCTGGCCTGGGGCCACCGAAGCGCTTATGAGCATAATCCGGCTAATGCGCTCTGGGTAATCCATGGCCAGCCTGGTAGTCAAGGTGCCGCCGTAGGAAGAGCCTACTACCATGAGCTGCGGAGCGCCAGCCAGTGAATCCAGCAAGGGTTTCAATAGCGCGGACTGCTTGGCTACGGAAGGTTCTGCCACCCCAAAGCCCGATCCTCCGTACCCAGGCCGGTCCACTGCTACCAGGCGAGTGTGCCGGGTAATGGTGGTATCCTTGAGGTAACGCATCCAGCTGGTAAGTGAGCTGGGCGCGCCGTGGATGAGAAGGGTGGTGGGAAGCGAATCTGCCCCTATGGAAAGATAGCGGATGGTTCGGTCTCCTACCTGATACCGATGAACGGTGGGTTGCACAGGATGGTCTGCAAACCGCTCTAGCAAAGACTCATCGGAGGAGGCAGAATTCCACTGCCGATAGCGGTCGCATCCTGACAAAAGTAAGCTCAAGCAAAGCACCCCTAGGGTCCATCTTCTCTCCATATCTGTTCAAACCTCTAAATCACTGATTGGGTTACTGCCTTTTAGCTTTGAATATGGCCCAGCGTAGTTTCCAGCCAATGAAAAGGTCGGTTCCTAAAATGACTGCCGTTACCTGGCCTTTGGGATTGACTACCATATGGGTGGGGTATACCCCCACGTGCATGTCCTGC
>JBCBHI010000315.1:0-5880 GCA_038525885.1 Bacteroidota bacterium | reverse complement strand
GGCTCTGCCCAACGTGGTAAACAATACCATGATGCGGGTAGTACGAATTTTGTAGCTATCCGACTCCTTGGAACGTACGTTTTGGTCCAATTGAATCCAGATGTACTCCAAAGGATCCGGGGAATTATTGACATAATGGATGGTTTCTGAACCAGTAATGGTCTGATTCTCGTCATCCAACGTTATGTCGATGTCATAGTCTACTTGCTGCTGCCAGTACTCGTGTCCGGGAGCACCCGAGGCAGTCCGGTAGGTATTGGGAGACGCAAAAATGGGATCAAGAGGCTCAAACTTATCGGTGTGGAGTCCGCTTCCCCGCCGTTGCTGAGCGTCAGCTCCAAAGGTCACACCTAGGGCCAAGGCTCCCAGGACGAAAACTTTGTGAAGGCTTGTGCGCTGCTTCTTCATATGGAAAAGTAAAATGTTTATCTATACAGGTAAATGGTTGACTCAAAGAACGAGGTAAATGCCCTCACCATAAAACCATTGGTATAAATTACCTTTCCACAGCTCCCTCATCCTCGTTTAAGCTGTCCATTGATCAATCCGTACCACCCGTGGCAGGTCGGAACCTGAGTTCGGGTTAATAGTTGGGCGTATCCCCACACCGTCGTCCGCTATCGCGGCCTTTGGGTGTGGGGTCGGGCCGTCGGCACTCGCTACCTAGGCCCCGCTTAATCTAACCCTGAAAGGGTCATCATGCATTTCCCTGACTCCTGGTAAACATAAACCTCACAAGCAGTATCTAACCACCGAGGGACCCTTTCAGGGTTAGACCCACCCAGTAGGTGAGCTCAAGCAATGCCTTGCGTCCCTTACGCAAATAAATCACCCGCCCGACATCAGGGCTTTGTCTTGCCTTATTTCCTGAAATCAGGTTGTCCAACATTTGCCTGACAGCATAGGTTACTTTGCAAACTCCTTACTATGCCACGCTCGTTTTTGCTTTTGTTCTTTGTAGGTATTGCCCCTTGGCTATCTGCCCAAAACCGCACGGAGCCGGATACCTTCGAAACGGCCTGCGCAGACCTGACGGTTCAGCCCATTGTGCACGGTGCGTTGGTCTTGCAGCACGATAGTGAGGTGATCTACGTGGACCCTTACGGTGGCGTGGAACCCTACATCGGCTTGCCCACCCCTACCCTGATTCTGATAACCGACATCCACGGAGACCATTTGCATGCCCCTACCTTGGAGGCTCTGGTAACCCGTGGGGCTACGCTAGTTGTGCCGCAGGCAGTTGCTGATCAACTACCAGAGAAGTTCGCTGACTATGAGGTGATCATACTGGGGAATGGGGATGCCCGGAAAGTGCATACGGTGAATATTGAGGCGGTGCCCATGTACAATCTACCCGAGACACCCGACAGCCGCCACCCTAAGGGCCGTGGCAACGGCTACCTTCTTACCATCTGTGAAAAGCGCATCTACATTAGCGGAGACACCGAGGACATCCCCGAGATGCGGGCTCTGACGGACATTGATATTGCATTTGTGTGTATGAATTTACCCTACACCATGAGCGTGGAGCAGGCGGCTGACGCCGTGATAGCGTTTGGGCCCAAGGTGGCGTATCCTTTCCACTACCGGGGGCAGGGAGGACTAAGCGATGTAGCGAAGTTCAAATCACTAGTGGATGCAGCCGAAGTACCGGTGGAGGTACGGCTAAGGGACTGGTATCCTAGCCAGGACTAGCCTGCCCAAAACCAAAGGCCTTTTTCAGCCTTGAGTATAGCCTGGAACCAGGCTAAGGCTCCTTCCCGGTCTACATCATCGAAATATTTGAGCAAGGGAAATTGAGTCCGGTAATCTATAGGAAGCGCCTGGATTTTCTCATTGAATTCAGCCAGTTCAGCGTGGGTGAGGTAGGCATACAATGACCAGGATGATTTCATCTCGAACCCAAACAAGGCTCTACCGCGATTGGCATATTTGGGGTAAAAATGCTCAAACGCTCCTCCCAAGCCATTGGATATAAAACTTGGATCGCTCACATTACCAGGAAGCTCATAGACGTACCGGATCAGTTGATTGATGAACGCTTCAGATTCTACCTCCATTCTTTTGGCCCCATCCTCCAGGAATCCAGAAGTATCAAAGCGTCTAACCTCTTTCAAGTCTATACCCAAAAAATTTGCTCTCAACGACATACCTGTACCCTAACTATTGAAGAGGCCTCAAGATAAAAATTGATCTTTCATATCGGAAGGAAGCGGGCGTTGCTCCCCTCCTTCCGAAAAGAATTGTGATAAGAGTAATCTTCTTCTCCCAAGTCCAACTTCTTAATCTTCTACTGACGGGTGAGACAAGCTACGTTTGGGTTTACCAGTTACGGGGATGAAAGATATAGGAGGGTACGAAAGGGCAATTTCATTCACTGGATCGCCCTTCAGAAAGCCAATCATGGCATCCTGGGCACCTGGGTGGGTTGTAATCTGTTCGTGTCCGGCATAGCCTACTACTATGTGGTGGCTGTTGGCAAATCCCCAGCGGACTTCCTCCGCTTGATGTGGAGGCGTATTGAAGTCTAGAGTGCCACTCATAAATAGGGTGGGAACCGAAGTCACCAGTGGTGCCCGAAACTCCTCGCCCAGATCGGGGGCTTCCCACCCCCAGCCCATGGAGAAATTGGTTACGCCACCAAAGTCAGAATTCTGACTTTGCTCTTCAATTTGCAAGAACCTACTGGGAGTGGCCCCAGAGGCTTCGTCCATGGTTAGGCTCATGCCGCTCACGCCATAAAAGTTATTGATTCGCTTACGCACAAACCAGGTAAGTGCACTGTAATCCCCCTGATCTATACCATACAGCAGCCTGGGAAACACAGGCAAATCACTAGCATCACCGATATCAAATCGCATCATCAGGTTGAGCCCGTAGGACCCTAGTTTCACCGTCATGGGCTGTTCGGTGAGTGGATTGGTCACCTCAATCTCCGCCGGATTGGCATCCAGTTTTTCACAAACTCGGAGATAAAGTGCCATCAGATCCGGCACCTCTTGGCTGAGTTGCGGATCGTTTTGAACCAAAAGGGCCAGCTTTTGCATTTGTACATCCATGGTACTAGGTAGCTTAAACGTATGGTTGAGGCCTTCTACCCCTACCAGAATTGCCTTTTCTACATGAGCTTCGTGGTACTTTATATAAGTCTGCCCCAGATGTGTACCATAGCTAAAGCCGAATAGAGAAATTTTCTCAATGCCCAGGGCTTGCCGTAGTTCGTCTATATCCTCGGCATTCTGCACGGAGGTATAGCCCTCCAGGTCCACGCGGCGCTCTGCCAGGTCTTGCTGCGCATACCGGATCATGCGGCTATAGTAGTCCTTCATCCGGTCCTCCGAGACCAAAACATCACTGGGTAGGCCATCGGTATAGATAGAAATCACTCGGTTTTGCCCAGCTCCGGTCCCCCGCTGATCTACAAAGATGACATCCCCAAGCTCCAGGTAAGGAAGCCAGCTCTTCAGACTTCGCGGATTTTCTGCCTGCCAGGTGCACGACGAACCGGGCCCACCAGAAAGGTAGACTAAGGGTGCTTGTGGGTTTTCGGCCTTACTCTTCAGCCGGATAAAGCTGATGCTGATGGTTTCTGACTCAGGATTGTTCCTGTTTTCGGGCACGTCGAAGGTGCCTTTTTGAGCCTCTACTTTTACTCCGTTAGAACTACGGTATTGGGTGTCTTCAGCTTGTAAACGGTCTGCTACTGATGACTGGGCCAAAAGCGCGGGGGCTACCAAAGCTCCCCAGGCGAGGGTGAATAGATATTTCATGTTGCGATTTTTTTGGCAACCTAGGCCATCCGGCTACCCTAATTTTAAATAGTAGACCGAACGACCACTAATGGCATCTCCATAGCCAAGGAGAGGCCCTGAGTCCCATTCGGAGGCTTTGGATGGGTATTCGGAGGTTAAAATTCCCAATTGGTCTACCTGAGTCCTGCCCATTTATCATTTTTGATACCTTGGTAGTATGCAGGAGCACAAAACATGGATGGACCGACTGATCCAGAACCGATGGCTCACGCACACACTGTTTTGGTTGGTGGTGTGGGTGATCGCTCCCATTACCTCTGGTGAGGGAATAGAAGATGCCTGGGAAGGCCTTTTTTTCAGAGGAGTGGCGCTGCCCAGCAAGATCTTGGGTTGCTATTTTGTTGTCTATTTCCTCATTCCTCGCTACTTCCAAAAGCGGCGTTACCTATTGGGCATCCTGTACTTTATAGTAGGTAGTACCGTCCTCTGCGTGATCTATCGGTTCAATAATGTACATATAGCCGAGCGCTTCTGGGGCGTGCCCGGACCCCGGGAGTCCTTGTGGCAAATGATCTTGGATCTGGACCTTACTCTCTGGACCTACTTTTTTCGCTTACACCTCACTACGGGTATTTTTATCATTCTAAAGACTTTCAAAGACCGCATGGTACAGCAGCGGGAAATAGAGCAGCTGAAAAGCGAAAAGGCTACCGCAGAACTGAATTTCCTAAAGGCGCAAATCCACCCCCATTTCCTCTTTAACACGCTCAACAACTTGTACGCGCTTACACTGGATAAATCCGACCAGGCGCCAGAGGTAGTGGCCAAGCTGTCCCAAATGCTGGACTATATGCTCTACAAAGGCCGGGAAGACCGGGTGACCTTGCAGGATGAGATTGAACACCTACAGAACTTTACTGACCTGGAGGCCCTCCGCTATGGAGATCGGCTACAATTGGAATTTGAGACTCAGGTAGAGGATTCTTTTGCCACCATTGCCCCTTTGATGCTGATCTCCTTAGTAGAGAATGCCTTCAAGCATGGCGTGAGTGGGGCTACCGAGAAGCCAAAAATCCTTATCCGGTTGATTCAACAGGCAGGCCAGTTATATTTTGAGGTGCAAAACACCAAGCCCAAAGTAGCACAACCCGATCCCAGCGGCTACCGGGAAGGCATTGGCGTAAACAATGTGAAGCGACAGCTGGACCTGGTGTATCCCGACCAATATCAGTGGGAGGTGCAAACTACTGAAGAAGACTATCACGTACAGCTAACTATTCCGACATGACACCTAAGTACCGCTGCATATTGATAGAAGACGAGCCCCTGGCCCAAGGGTTGATGCAAAAGCATATGGCTCAGTTTGAGCAGCTGGAGCTAGTGGCTACCTGCTGGAATGCCATGGAGGCACTGCCCCTGTTGCAGCAGCAAAATATCGATCTGCTGTTTCTGGACATTCAGCTGCCCGGCCTTTCAGGTATGGATTTTCTCCGAACGCTCACCCATCCGCCTCAGGTCATTTTTACCACTGCCTACCGCGAATATGCTGCCGAAAGCTATGAGTTGGAGGTAGTGGACTACCTGGTAAAGCCAATCACCTTCGATCGTTTTTTCAAAGCCATCCACCGCTTTCTGCAAGGCCAGGCAGGAGCAGCTTCTTTGCAGAACGTACCCTCCCCAGCAGCAGCCAGCAACCCGGCATCGCCTGAGGGCGCCAAGGACTCTATTTATGTGAATACCCAGCGGAAATTTCAACGGATTCGGTTTGAGGAAGTATTGTTTGTGGAGAGCCTGAAGGACTATGTACGGATCCACTTGAAGGAGGAACAGGTAATGACCAAAGACAAGATCAGTGAGTTTTTGGGCAAGTTGCCCGACTACTTTCTGCGGGTGCATCGCTCCTACCTGGTCAATACTCATCATATTTCCGGGTTTACGGCTCAGGACATTGAGATCGGCCCCCACGAAATCCCCATTGGCATCTCCTACAAACAATCCGTGATGGACGCCCTTAAGCGACAATAGTTTTACCACAAAGGACGCTAAGTAGACCCAGAGTGATCAGAGTTATTGTTCTTGATATATTTAGGTTGATAATTTCCATCATCCCGATTGCAAATCGGGACGA
>JBCBHI010000314.1:0-5883 GCA_038525885.1 Bacteroidota bacterium | reverse complement strand
TCTTGTCCCCTGAGGGGGTAATTTCCAACTTCGATCAACGACAACATCATAACACCCAATTGTTTTCTGTTTATGGAGCATTACTTTTTAAGTGATCGTGAATTGGCTAAACGGTTTGCAAATTGTACGCTCAACCCTGAATTATTTAATCACGAAGCACACCTGCGTTTGGCTTGGATTTACATCAAATTGTATGGATTGGAAAAGGCAGAAATATACTTATGCGACCAGATCCAGCAGTTTGATGCCACCTTTGGTAACGGGACGAAATTCCACCGGACCTTGACCATGGCTGCGGCCAAGATGGTCAACCATTTTATGTTGAAGAGTACGGCCACGGATTTTGCCTCTTTCATCCGGGAATTTCCCAGGCTGAAAACCAACTTCCGGGATTTGCTCTCCCAACACTACGGAGTGGATGTGTATCTACACAGCTCAGCAAAACAAGTCTATTTGGAGCCAGATCGGCTTCCATTTGACTAGTTTTGAGGCATGGACATTTTCCTTGAAACCGAGAGACTTTACTTAACCAACTGGGAAGCCTCTGACTTGCCGGACGTAACAGCCATGAATCTCGATCCCGAGGTCATGCGATATTTTCCTTCCACTTACTCAGAGGAAATCAGCAAGGCATTCATTGCCAATAACATCCAATACCTTCAAGTACATCCATACGGTTGGTTCAAGGTCACCCTCAAAGCCACACAAGAGTTCGTAGGCTTCATCGGGATGAAGGATGTACAATTCAAAGAGACCTTTACCCCAGCCGTGGAGATTGGTTGGCGCATGGTAACCGAGATGTGGGGAAAAGGATATGCCACCGAAGGGGCCAAAGCCTGTTTGCGCTACGCCTTTCAGCAGCTAAACAAGAAGGAAATAGTATCCTTCACAGCAATACCCAACACCCCATCTATGGCTGTCATGCAGCGCATTGGTATGCGAAAGGTGGGAGAATTTAATCACCCCATGGTAGAAGCAGGACATGCCCTTGAGCGCCATGTACTATACAAAATCACCCAGGAAGAATGGAATACTCAACGTGAGATTTGAGTGTCAGGAGCCTGGGCTCTTGCGCCTTGTAGCTTCACCCTTTTGTCCAGTCTGTTCTTAAACCGCATATTCAGGATTACACCCAACAATACCAGGCCAATGCCTACGTAGGCCATAAAGGCCAATTGCTCGTCAAAGAAAAGCCAACCGTACAACAGGCCGTACACAATGCCCGTGTACTGCAAACTGCTCACTTTACTGATCTCCTCTAGCTGGTAAGACTTGGTCAAAAAATACTGGGCAATTTGGGTACACAAGCCTACCATGATCAGGTACAGCCATTCCCAACCTTGGGGCTGCACCCACACCGCGGCGGACCAACTACCTGCAATGGGCAGCGTGACCAGGGGAAAGTATAACACGATGACCAGAGGATGCTCTGAGCCTTTCAGCTTCCTAACCATGTTATAGGCTAAGCCACCAAACACCGCCGAAAGTATACCCAGCATGAGGTAGTAGTTGCTAAACTGGGCATCCCAACCGTTGATAACCAGAATTCCAGCAAAACTCAGCCCAAAGAATACCCACTGCCAGAGGTGTACCTTCTCCTTCACAATAAATACCCCGAAAATGGTGGCGAAGATGGGGAAGAGAAATTGCAGGGTAACGGCCGTAGCCAAAGGGATTTTTTGCAGCGTGGTAAAGTATAAGATCAAGGCAATGGCCCCCGTAAGCCCTCTCAGAAACAGTATGGGCCGGTTGTTCCCCCAGATACTCACCTTCTGTGCCCGCAGCAGACTAAAGCTAATGGCCAAGGAAACTACCGAACGAAAAAAGACCACTTCTACACTGGGGATGTTGGGTACTAGTTTCACAAACACGTTCATTAGCGAGAAGAAAAATATCGCTAACAGCATGTATCGCACGCCTAGGGAGAGTTTCATAAGGGGAAAAGAAAACTGAAGTCAGGACAGAGAATAAATAGGAAATCGCAGATAACATTCAATCCACCAAAGCGGATCAAAGTTCCTTGTAAGTAGTGCAAAAAGGATAATGGGGCACTTACGAAAAGGCAAAACAAAAAGGGCTGCTCATGCAAGCAGCCCCAGATTATATCGTTAGGCGAAAGCCCTTACACGTGCATCCAATCTTTCTTGGCTACCAGTTCCTCCTCCGTTTCACGGTTGTCTGGATCTTCCACACAGCAGTCTACGGGGCATACAGCAGCGCACTGAGGTTCTTCATGGAAACCTGTGCATTCTGTACACTTACCAGTCACAATGTAATAGAACTCATCTGAAACAGGCTCTTGGGCCGCGTCTCCATCTATCGTTTCACCGTCAATCTCTACTTCCTTCAAGTCCGTACCCCCAGACCAGGTCCATTCCACACCACCTTCGTAGATGGCAGTATTGGGGCACTCCGGCTCACATGCACCACAGTTGATGCACTCATCGGTAATCATGATCGCCATAAGCGTTCTTTAAATTTTAATCAGGTTGAATACTATCGTCTGCAACTTTCACGCAAAAATAATCACCGCGGGTTCCGCTGCAAACCCCTAGCTGTGTAACTGTCTCCTATTCGATAAGTTTCCGGTAATCTGCGATGGATAAAAAATTACCCCTCCTTACCTTTGTGCCCCTTTCAGAGAACCGGAAACGATGACGCTGGACAAACGCATAGAAGCTATTGCAGCCTGGGGCTACGCCCTGCAAAACCTTAGTGAATCCGAAACGGAGCGCCTGCTGTGGCAGGCCGAAAGCCACAATCCCTGGTTTACGGCAGACAGCACCCGCCAGGCATTGGCTGCCCTTCAGGCATTCCTACAAGCCGATAAGCTCCGGCAGTGGACCCAGGGCTATGCCTTCCCCGAAGGCAACCCCAAGCAGGTGGGCATCATCATGGCTGGCAATATTCCGTTGGTAGGATTTCATGACATGCTAGCAGTGCTCATTGCTGGCCACCATGTGCTAGCCAAAGTAAGCTCTCAGGACCCCATCCTGCCCAAGTTTGTCTTGCAAGTGCTTCGCGATATCGCGCCGGAACTGGCCGACCGGGTCACCTTTGCTGACGAACCCATGAAAACCATGGACGCGGTCATTGCCACTGGCAGCAACAATTCTGCCCGGTATTTTGACTACTACTTTAGCAAGTACCCCAACATCATCCGAAAAAACCGAACCTCGGTAGCCGTGCTTACCGGGCAGGAAACCACCGAGGAACTACAGGCTTTGGGGAATGACGTATTCCAGTACTTCGGACTGGGGTGCCGAAACGTATCCAAGCTCTTTGTGCCCGCAGGCTATAATTTCACGCCCCTGCTAGACACCTGGCAGATATACCAGCCCATCATCAACCACAGCAAGTATTCTAACAACTACGACTACCACAAGTCCATCCTGCTGGTCAATCAGACGGAACACCTGGATACAGGCTTTTTGATGCTCATGCGGCAAGAAGCCTTAGTCTCCCCTACCTCGCTGGTATATTATGAGGAGTACGAGGATACCTACCCGCTGGCAGAACGCCTGGCGGCAGAAGATGCCAATATCCAATGCCTGGTAGGCAAGGGCCTGGACCATCCGCGAGCGGTGGGGTTTGGTCAGTCCCAAACCCCTGAGCTGTGGGACTACGCCGATGGAATCGATACGCTAGACTTCTTAGCTAAACTCAAGTAGAAAGCAATTTCAGAAGGTTAGTCGTCCTTCTTTGGCTTTGGTTCTACTCCTTGGCCAAAGGGAAAATTAATACCCTTAGTAGAACAGTTCTATAAGCACTTGTACCAAAGGGTAATTTTTGCCCTTACTAAAGAATGTAAAGCTGGATGGTCCGACCGCCAAAGGTCAAAGTTCTTGCTGACGGGCCGTTTACCCCACCTGTTTTCAAAAAGAAAATAGAGAGTCGGAGGTAAGGCGTGGACTGCCGCCTTTCACAGGCATGAATTGGACTGGTGCACTAATCAGCAATGGTGGATTTCCTCAAAAAGAACAAATTCCTTTAGCCCAAAACATATTGAAACTTACTCCGACAATATTTGACTGGGTGCCCCATAGATCGGAGATCATTAATCATATTCCGAATAGTTTTCTCGCTGCACTCAAATTGGGTAGCCACCTGCCTAGGAGATGATAAACTCCCCTTTTCCACTAGTTCTAGTAAATAATTCAAGCGTTTAGCATACGTGAGATGATCCATATAGTCTCAAGAATAAGAAGTTTAATGATTAAAGACAGGGGTAGAATTCTGTCAACAGGTTTATCAAACTTAATACCTAGAACGTGGATTCATGAAACCATTGACTGGTATTTCGTCACAAATAGGAGATATTTAATATTGTTTTATTACAATAAAATCACTCGGTTTTGGTATTCAACGTCATACTAAAACTTGGGTGATTATCTGGTAGACACTCCAACTATTCCCATCAAAATCATAATAAGATTCCCCATCAGTTTCTTACTCTACATTCTATCACTTTTCCAATCAGTACCCTGCCAAGACTCTTCATGAAGCAAAACCACAAGGAAGAATATCTGCACTACCACTAAGTGTCATTACCAATAAAAACCAGAGAAAGAACTACCTCCAAAAACAGACACCAGTTGGGATTTTTCATAGTCTGATTTAGCATTCAATCATGAGTAATCCCTCGAAGGGGCAAATGCACTTCTCCAGCATTCAAAATTTAAACCTCAACATTTAGCATTCATTGACAACTAGTCAAATTATTTCGTGAGTACATCATATCCAGCCCCCCAGGCCCATTCCTAAGCCATTAAATATCAGGCCCATTAGACAGTACCTGCAAATTGGGAAACATGTCTTTATATTTGGCTAAGCGAGCTTATTACCTAAAACTAAAATACAAGCAGAATGAAAAAAAGACTTGTACTCTTGCTGGGGGTACTGGTGACCGCCTTTATGGCGCGTGCGCAAGAGTTATTCCCGGTAAACGGAACACAGGACGACCGGCCGGGGCTATATGCCTTCACGAATGCTACCATAGTAGCAGACCCAAAAACCACCCTGGAGAATGCCACCTTGGTGGTCCGCGACGGTAAGGTGGAGGCGTTGGGCGCCAACGAAACGGTGCCTGCTGGAGCTGTAGTGTATGACCTGACGGGTTATACCATTTACCCTTCTTTTGTAGAGCTTTACTCAGACTATGGTGTACCGGATCCTCAGCGCAGTAGTTTCAATTGGAGTGATCCTCCTCAGTTTGACTCCAAAACTGAAGGCGCGTACAACTGGAACCAGGCCATACGTTCGCAATACCGTGCAGCCACGGACTTCGACGTAAGCAACAAGGATGCTGCTACCCTACGCAAGCTGGGCTTCGGCACAGTACTTACGCACCATCAAGACGGTATCTCGCGGGGCAGTGGGGTACTAGTCACTTTGGGCGAAGGCCGCCCTCACGAACAAATTCTGATTGAGGATGCGGCCCACTTTTTATCCTTCAACAAAGGCACCTCTCGCCAGCAGTACCCTAGCTCTCTCATGGGATCTATAGCTCTGCTGCGTCAGACCTATGCAGACGCCCAATGGTATGCTGTTCAGAATCCGAAGCCTTTCGAAGAAATGAGCCTGGATGCCTGGAACCGTTGGCAAAGCCTGCCTCAAATCATGACGGTAGGCAGCAAGCTGGACATCCTGCGTGCCGATAGAATTGCGGATGAATTTGGTGCCCGCTACATCATCCGCGGAGGGGCAGATGCCTACCAGCGGATCAACGAGATAAAGGCGGCCAATGTGGATCTGATCCTGCCTTTGAACTTCCCTGAGGCATACGACGTAACCGATCCTTATGATGCACGCCTGGTGTCCTTGGCGGACATGAAGCATTGGGAGATGGCCCCGGCTAACGCATCAGCTAGGGCTTTTGCGTTA
>JBCBHI010000313.1:0-5883 GCA_038525885.1 Bacteroidota bacterium | reverse complement strand
TTGGGGTGTACTACCAACCGGTAGTTGGGGGCGGATTTGGGCTAGGGGATGATCAGCAAGCATTCAGTATTCAAAGTATTGCCAAGGTATTCTCCCTGACTCTGGCTATGCAGCTAGAAGGGGATGCCCTTTGGCGGCGGGTAGACGTAGAGCCGTCTGGCAATCCCTTCAATTCCCTCATTCAGCTAGAAACGGAGCATGGGATTCCTCGCAATCCTTTAATCAATGCCGGGGCCATAGTTATCTGCGATGTTCTAATGTCCCACTTGGCCAATCCTAAGGAAGACCTCCTACAATTCGTAAGAGATGTGACGAGCTTACCTCAGTTGGCCTACTCGAAAACCATCGCGCAATCGGAAGAGGCGACCGGGTACCGAAACCGGGCCTTGATCAACTTGATGAGAGACTTTGATAACATCAAAAACCCTGTGGAGCAGGTGCTGGACCTATACTTTCACCTTTGTTCTATTACCATGACCAGTCAGGAGCTAGCCGAGGGGTTCCAGTATTTGGCCTGCCATGGGCGAAGGTCTTTGCAGGGCGAATCTCTCATCACTACTTCCCAAGCCAAACGGATCAATGCCATCATGCAGTTGTGCGGATTCTACGATGAAGCCGGGGAGTTTGCCTACCGGGTAGGTTTGCCAGGCAAAAGTGGAGTTGGGGGTGGCATCATAGCCTTGCGCCCAGACCAATATACGATTGCCGTATGGAGCCCACCGCTGAACCCAAGAGGTAATTCCTATCACGGCATGAAGTTTTTAGAGGAATTCACTACCCTAACGGGCACCTCCATCTTTTAACAAAAACTGTCAGGTAGTTTCCCTTCCTGGTTCATTACACGCTCATGCACTTTATCGATAACTGAAAATATCCGATATTAATTGGTATGAGCCGAATCCTGATTTTTGCCCTACTGGCATCGCTGGTTTCAGCATGCTTTTTCAGCCCTGTTCCACCTCGCAACAATGAGGATTTTGGAGAGGAAGATCCTGGCTTTGTGTTGATGCACTTGGACAGTATTGTGTGGGCTCCGAATTGGTCAGTAACTGGTGGCGGAGAACGCCGACCACCCATAGAAGCCTCGGCGCTAGGTGATGGGGTTTTAATTCTTGCCAGGCGTTCGGTAGTAAATGGAATGCAAGAGCTTTCCGTTTTTATTAAGAATCCCGTGGCAGGTGAGGAAGTGCTGCTGCCCTTTGATGAGGCTTCTGTTACTTTCAGAAATACCGCCAACAACTGCCGATACCTTTCCGCTCAAGACGGCTTCATTCGGATCACAGGGTTTGACAGAGTGGACCAAACCATCCAGGGAGAATTTCAAATGGAATACCTGACCGAGGAATGTGGGTATACCTCTCTCACCAATGGTAGTTTCTCAGTCCGCTACTAAAGATCCTTTCGGTAGCGAGTCTCCATTTCTTCTTGAGTTTCTGGCGCAGTGTTGCCCCCAATTTGATCATTGAGCATTACGCCCATAGTAGGCAATACTGTTCGGTCTACCTGAGCAGAAACCTCCCACAAATTGGATCGCATAAAAGCCTTGGCGCAGTGCAAAAAGGCTTGCTGCACGTTGACGAGAATGCACGTTTTGGGCGGATGATTCTTAAAAGGGATTTGATCCAGATATTGAGCATCACGAGTTACTACGGCAGTACCGTTTATGCGCAGGGTTTCATTCACCCCTGGAATCAAAAACAACAGGCCCACCTTCCCTGTCTCTATGATGTTGGTAAGGGTATCTAGTCGGTTGTTGCCTTTAAAATCCGGGATCAGAACCTCCGTGTTAGATATCACTTTAACCCAACCCGGCTCACCCCCTCTGGGCGATGCATCCAGGGAACCGTCTGTGCCATAGCTACTCACCACCAGAAAAGGTGATAAGGCAATAAAATCCTCCATGTGGGAACCTAAGCCGGAAAGCTCCTTTTTCTGAGCGCGGTCACCAGGCTGTCCGTACAACTCTCTTAGGGCTTCAACATCAGAAACTACCATGGTATGTTGGGTTTGATGATCAATTAAGTGTTGGTCATGAAGCTAGTAATTCCCTTGGAAAAACAACTAGTGACCATAGCCCAACGGTTAGTTTGGATATAGGCCTTTGATAAGAAAGTGAAAGAGGCTTTGTACTCAGATTAGTTGGTGGCTAACACCTCTTGATAAATGGTTCGCAACCATTCGTGCACTTTTTCGGCAGTAGTACCTTCTCGTCGCACGTCCCAATCTCCTTCTACCCCTATCAAGTACTCCTGATAGTTTTCTGTATCCGGATCTTGATTTAGCGCATATAAGGATATCACGCCTTGGTCAGCTCCACGACTAGTGGCATCAGAAAGCACTTGCTGGGCAATCAGCTGTACGGTCTCAGGATGGTTACTAAGCCACTCGCTTTGTAGCGAAAAAAGTAGCTGGCGGTTGTGCGAAAAATTGTACTCTAAACTACCTGGCGCATACCCTTCGTCGGTAGGCAAATCCCACTGATTTGAGTTTCCTTCCAAGTCAAAGGAATAAACTTCTCCATGCCGGGTCACAAAAAAACCATGGTCTGTGGGCACCCAGGCCATATTTATGTATCGCCCGTAGTACAGAATTTCTTGTGGGATTTCCACCTCAGGTTCAACCTCAATTTCGAAATCATCGAAGCAGCCTGTGAGGAAAACCCCTATCCCTAGCATTACAAGAACCAAAAATCTATTCATGACTTTACTATGCAGGTCGTTGCATAGGTAGGAACCTCCGCTAGGAATAAAGGTTGGAAGGTGACCAAATATTATTTGGCCCCTTAATCAGGCCATTATTACTGCCCAGGATCGTAATCTTCAGGGCGCCAGAAGTGCACTTCAACGATTTTACCCTGGGCCATTTTATAAATAGCAATGGCTCTCCCAATGGAGCCATCAGGCAAGCCTGTAATCCTCTCCTGATCAATTACGGTATTGCCTACCACTATTCGGTCCACTACCTCACAGTGCAACTCGGGCACATTCTCGAACATGCTGGCATACCGGGGCCGGATATTTTCCTTACCCACCACATAGGGTTCAGAGGCTGGCATCTGATAAATCTTCACTGAGTCTGAATAGGGTTCCAGAAAAGCATCAATATCTCCTGCATTGTAAGCGTTTAGTTGCCGCTGAGCCAGTATTTCGGGGGTATCTGGCAATAAGGTATCCGGATCAATCAATTGTCCGCCTTTCATCACCAGATCCACTTGCTTCAGTGCTTCCAAACTAGCTATGGGGTCACTCTCCAACAGTACCATATCGGCTCGCTTACCCTCAGCAATACTCCCCCATAGGTGTGATTCGCTCACTACCTCCGCTGGCGAAAGGGTACTCGCTTTCAAAATCTGCCAATTGTCCAATCCAGCCTGTTGCATGGCAGCTAACTCATGGTAGAAGGAGGTGGCATGTAGCGTCCCAATATTTCCAGCATCTGTTCCGGTGGCAATGAAAACACCCGCATCCACTAATTTTCTGAGGTTTTCGGCCTCTACCTCGGTGGCACTTCCCTCACCATCCAGAAGGGCCAATCTATTCTGGCCTACAGTCAAATATTGGGCTACCATAGCCGTATCTGGGTGAATGCGTAGGTCCATAAAGGAACCTACCGTATAGGGGTTAGCCCATTCAAAATCTGTCTGCGACAACTCACCCACCTGAGCAAAAGTCTCAGCATACTTCCTACTCACAATCAAGGTAGGGTCCAGCACCACCTCATTGGCAAGCAACAGGTCAATAAACTCCTGATCGATAGGCTCGCGCACACTGTGCACCAAAAATTTCGCCCCAGCTTTTACTGCCAACTTAGCCTCTGCCAACCCTGTAGCGTGCACGGCTACCGGCAAGCCATGCTTGGCAGCTTCTTCCATGGTGGCTTCCACCACTGGCAGGTAACTCTCAGGGGTCCTCCCTTGGAACACGATGTACCAGATTTTGATAAAATCGGGATTGCGTTCCGCTTGCCTTCTCACTAATTCCCGTGCCTCCTCGGGGGTATTGATAAGCATAATGGGTGGGTCACTAATTTGGAAGGCTTCGGGCTGATAGGAGCTAATCAAGGGCCCAGTAGTAAGGTAATAGGGAGCCGTGACTACACCTTCGAATTCCTCCTTGATATCAAAATTGGTGAAGGGCCCGCCTACGTCCATCACCGTGATGATACCCTGGCGCATATACCTCCGAAAGAGGTCATCCGCTTGTTCTCTTACCCAAGTTATTTCCTCATCATAGGGTTTCATGGCAGACATGTCAATCACATCCGGCCGGGCATACAAACTACCACTCTGAAACATGTGAATATGGCTATCTACCAATCCCGGTATGAGATATTTTCCAGTTCCATCTATCACCGTGGCACCTTCTAGAACCTGGACCCTACGCCTACTCAATCGGGTGATTTTTCCATCTTCCACCACCACCGTAGCATCCTCTACACTCCTGCCCTTCTCTACATCCAAGTATGTAACCTGTTCAAAAACAACTACCTGGGCTCTCACCAAAAAAGGGCTAGACAGAGCTAGTAGGATTGTAAGTAAAGTACCTCTCATTGCAATAGGCTATGTTTTGATAATGAATTCATTGATGTACCATCCCTCCAGAGAAATTTTATTGCTGCGCTTGGTAGCCCCTAGCTGTGTCCTGCTCAGCCAAGACCAGAAAGAGTCAACATGGATTCTGCACAAACGATCAGTTTTGCCATCTACTTTTGACTTCCCCAATAGGAACTCAAAAGTGATTTTGCGGCTTTCATGGCAGGAATTTCATTCTTCTCCACCTGAGACTCTACCGTGCTTAATTCTCCTACCACCGAATCAGACGTATAGAAATCACGCGTGAGCATATACCGAATGGCCTCATGCATCCAATGCCGGTTTTGTTCTTTTCTCCGGAAAGAGAAAAAACCAGACTCCACCATTTTCTCCTTATAACCAGACAATAGCCCCCAAATATCCTCTAGCCCTTCCGAAGCTAGCGCCGAGCAAGTTAGGACCTGAGGGCTCCATCCAGAACTCGCCAATGGAAATAAATGAAGCGCATTTTGATATTCGCGTCTGGCTCTTTTTGCTGCATCCTTGTTGTCGCCATCTGCTTTGGTAATGGCAATAGCGTCTGCCATTTCCATGATCCCTTTCTTTATCCCTTGCAGTTCATCCCCTGCCCCTGCCAACATCAACAACAGGAAAAAATCAACCATGCCATGCACCGCCGTTTCGGATTGCCCCACCCCTACCGTTTCGATGAAAATCACCTCAAATCCTGCCGCTTCACATAGCAACATGGTTTCCCGGGTTTTATGCGTCACCCCCCCTAGAGCATCTCCACTAGGGGAAGGACGTATATACGCCAAGGGATCATGGGCCAACTTCTCCATTCGGGTCTTATCTCCCATGATGCTGCCACGAGAACGCTGGCTGGTAGGATCCACCGCCAGTACCGCTAGTTTCTTACCCAAAGAGGTTACGTAGGAACCAAAGGCTTCAATAAAGGTGCTCTTCCCCACCCCAGGCACGCCGGTAATACCAATTCTAAGGCTATTGCCTGTATGGGGCAGCAACTTGGATAGCACATCCTCTGCCAACTGCTGGTCTGCAGCCAAGGTACTCTCTACCAAAGTGACTGCCCGGCTCAATACCATGCGGTCCCCTTTCAACACTCCCTCTACATACGCGTCAACAGAAAGTCTATTTCTACGCCTATACACCATGCGGCCGAAGTTAAGGAATTTAGAAGCCCCCCTATGGAAATTAATTTGTATGTTTACAATAGTAGAATGGACCAAAAAAGCGGCTTTTGGACCATTTATCTTAACCCAACGCAGATTATCCCATGAATCGGTAGGGGTGGGGCACTCCGAAACGGCGGTGCATGGCATGGTTGATTT
>JBCBHI010000312.1:0-5886 GCA_038525885.1 Bacteroidota bacterium | reverse complement strand
TGGCCTATATGATGGCGCCATGGACTTAGAACTGACTTCATCCACTCTCCTGTTTACCGAAGGAGAAGCCACAGCGGAGATAGGAGGAGTAAACCTTCAAGGTGCTACTTTTAGTGTGGAAGGAGCTTCCGTTGAGGTGGTTGGTAATGCTGTCATGTTACCCAAAGTTCAATTGACATCGGGAGAGTTACTGTTGCCAGATGGCGCTTTGGTAGAAGAGTTTGTAGGTACTGGTGGTGCTAAGTTACTGCTAGCAGGCGGGGGAGATTTCGCATTTACCTCTGACTTTTCTGTGGATGCGACTGCTCAAGAGCCGTTTCAGCTGGCGTCAGATTCAGAGGTGGCGGCATCATTCCAGATCAATTCCTTTTCCAAAGTGTGTTTGGACTTTGTAGAGGTTACCAATGTGAATAATTCTGGAGAAGCTATTGTCTCCTTGGGTGAGAATGGATCTGATTCAGGAGCAGAATCAGGCTGGCAGTTTAAAGCCTGTGAAGATGTCCTCTTCCCTGAATATGAGGTTCTTTTCCCTTGTGAAAAGGGGCTTACAGTTTTCCTTAATAGTAGTTCTGGTAGCCCAGAGAGTTACCAATGGGATTTTGGAGACGGTACTACTAGTACTGAGGCCACTCCCAAACACTCTTATGCTGAGATTGGGAATTATGAAGTCTCACTCACCATAAGAAACGGAGACGAGGAAGTGACCTTTCTGAATACCATAGAAATTGAGCTAAATGGAGTGGAAGTACCCCAGGTAGTAGCTAGTGGTGCTTCTAGTTTGGCCTCTCTAGCTAATGCCTCTACTTACCAATGGTTTGTTGACGGGGATAGCATTGCAGGGGCTACTGAAAGAAGCTATAATCACCAGGATGTTTCTGGAGATTATCAGGTCCTAATCACGAATGATACCTGTTCGGCGATATCTGATCCCTTTTCTGTAAGAGTTTCTTCAATTCCAGAAACTTTGAAAGGGTTAGAGATTTATCCGAATCCCGCGAATCAGCAGGTCACCATACAATTGCCAAATACAGCCGCTAATGCTACCGCTCGGCTGATATCTATGCAAGGACAGGTAATTATTGAAGAAACGTTAAGCCTAGGAGAATCCAATCTTAGGGTCGATCAACTGCCGAGAGGAATGTATTTACTTCGGATTTCCGTTCCTGAAGGCCAATTGATCCGTAGGTTACTCATAGAATGATTGAAAGGTGCGGATGGTCAGAGTATCATCCGCACCAATTTATTTTTTGGAACTAGCCAAGGCATTAGGTGTCTCGAAAAGGAAGGAATCCATTATATTGATGGATAAACCCCTTTGAATATGCTAGCTAAAACGATACTTCTAGGCACCCTTTTTCTTTCTACATCCTATAGCCTTTTGGCCCAATCTGCTACTACTAGTTCTGGCAATAGTGTTATCAGTCCCAGTACTACCCAAGATCTTAATCAATACCTGCGGGAATATTATGGTCAAAGGAAGGGCGGTGTAACCGAGCGAGAGTTTGAAGGTCAAACCTATTTGCATGATGAATGGAAGACCTACGTGGTGTCTGTTACTTTTGAGAAAAACCCATTAGAACTGCATCAGGCGCGATACGATACATACACTGACGAAATAGTCCTTCTCCTGGATGGGGAGCAGAGATACCTTCGGTCTGAGTTTGTGAAAGAATTCAGGATCGAAAGCGAAGAAAACCAAGAGGTCCGTCAGTTCATAAATCCACGATACCAGGAATTTTCCCCTAAAGAAGGATTACCTCTTTTGGAGGTTTTGACTACTGGGACTATCTCCCTCTTTAGAGAGGTGAAGGCCAATGTAGTTACTAGTTCTGGAAGGTATGATCCGTCTACCGGTGGCGCCGAAAATGCAGATAGAGTAGTCAAAAATGTAATGTATTATTTAGAAAGGGAAGGCTATCTATATCCTGTTGAGAATAAACTTAGGTTTTCGAGGCTGCTAGATGCATTGGGGAATGAGGATTTTGATGAGCGTAGGTATGCCAGAGAAAATGGCCTCCGTTTAAGTAGACCACAGGACTGGCCAAAGATTGTGGCGGCATCTAATGAAAGTTGAAAGACAATTTGGCAAAAAGGAGAATTCGGGCAGGATTCTCCTTTTTTGATGCGTATCTTAGGGAAGGAGCAAATCTTTTTATTATGCATCGGATCGGTCTATTTAGTTTAGTCTTTACCGGTTTTGTCTTCACCGCGTTTGGTCAACTAGCACAGCAGGGTTCGGTTACTCCACTTGCCCCTGGTACTAGCCAGGATTTAAATCAGTATTTGAATGAATACTATGGGAGAAATGATGAGGAGAGTGGTAGCCGACGATTTGAAGACCAAACCTTTTTGCACGAAGAATGGAAGGAGTATGTGCTGGTAGTTACCTTCGAAAAAGACCCTATTTCTATAGATGAGGCTAAGTATGATAGTTTTTCAAAAGAAATAGCTTTCCAATGGGAAGGTGAGACAAAGTACCTCACTCAAGAGTACGTAAAGGCTTTTGCAATTCAGGGCGAAACAGAGGGTGAGGAACGCGTTTTTATCAATCCGAAATATAACAACCTACTAAATTCGGAATCTCTTTCGATGTTTGAAGTCCTGGCTGATGGAGATATTTCCCTTTACAAAGAAACTCAACACCATTTGCAGGAAGCTACCGGGAGATATGATCCTACCTCAGGAGGTACGGAACAAAATGATAGGTTAGTTACTGAGGAAAGGTATTATTTAGGTAAGGGCAGTAATTTGTATCCTGTCCAGCCTAGGTCTAGGTTTGGAAGGTTACTTTCCACTTTAACTGATGACGAGTTCGACGCAAAGCGATTTGCTAAAGAAGCAAGGTTACGAGTGAATAGGGTGTCCGATTGGCCAGCCATTGTAATGGCTAGTAACGAGCAAAACTAACTTGAAAAGTCAAACCTCCTGGAAATAGTGGTGACCGCTTGAAGTCGAATGAATCTATTGGTTTTGAAATTGGGCTACTTTTTAGGGTAGCCTTTTTATTTGTTCTGTCTACATTCCAATTTTTTTCCAAAAGCCTTAGCTTGTGTTTCACATTAAGATAAAATGGAGATACAAGAACAATTTTCTTTAGAAGGAAAAGTAGCCATAATCACTGGAGCTAGTAAAGGAATTGGAAAGGCAATAGCCATAGGTCTTGCTCAGGCGGGTGCCAAAGTGGTAGTCAGTAGTCGGAGCCAAGAAGCGGTTGATGAGGTTGCCAAAAGCATTCAAGAGACAGGTGGTGAAGCGAAGGGTGTGCCTTGTCATATGGGAGATTCTGGTCAAATACAATCCCTAGTAGACCAAACTGTAAGTGATTTCGGTGGGATAGACATTGTAATAAACAATGCTGCGATCAACCCGGTTTTTGGCCCGGTATTCCAGTCTGATGAAGCTGTATTTGACAAAATAATGCAGGTGAACGTTAAGGGGCCTTTTACATTATGTAAGCTGGCCTTCCCCTCTATGAAATCTCGCGGTGGAGGAGCAATTGTGAATGTTTCTAGTATTGAAGGGATATCACCTGGACAAGGGCTAGGGTTATACAGCGTAAGTAAGGCTTCTCTTATTTCCCTGACGAAAGTACTCGCAAATGAACTAGGAGAGGCAGGTATCCGGGCTAATATTTTAGCTCCTGGTTTAGTAGATACCAAATTCTCAGAAGCCCTTATTAGCAATGAAAAGATATTGAAATGGGTTCTGGCCAAACAAGCTATTAAACGCCCGGCACAACCTGAAGAAATGGTAGGCTTAGCCCTGTTTTTGGCTTCGCCAGCGAGTTCTTTTGTAACGGGTGGGGTTTTCACTGCAGACGGAGGCTATACGGTATGATTTCATTATTTGCCACCGAGAGGCTTTCTGGTCTATACCCCAAGATAGCCGAGTTTATATCGGAACAGGTGCTCCCCTTGGAGAAGGAGTTTCTCTCCACTCCTTTTGGAGACCTAGTGCCTAAACTAGATGCCTTGCGAGCCAAGGTGAAACAAAATGGCTGGTGGGCCCCTCCCTTACCAGAGTCTGAGGGAGGTTTGGGGCTATCCCTTACCGAATTTGCCCAACTAAGTGAGTTGATGGGGCAAACTCCACTCGGCCATTATCTTTTCAATTGCCAAGCGCCTGATATAGGGAATATTGAGCTTATGCTCTCACATGCATCTCAGGAGCTAAAAGACGACTTCTTACAGCCATTGATTCAAGGCGAGATTAGAAGCTGTTTTAGTATGACCGAACCTGAGTTTGCGGGGTCTAATCCAACGCAAATGGCTACCAAGGCGGAGAAAGATGGAGATGACTATGTAATCACCGGCCATAAATGGTTCACTACGGCTGCAGATGGTGCCCAATTCGCTGTGGTGATGGCCATTACTAATCCTGAAGCCACATCACCCTACGAGCGTGCTAGCATGATTGTGGTTCCCACAGATACTCCAGGTTTTGAGAGAGTAAGGAATATTTCCGTGATGGGTGAGGCTGGTGAGGGATATCATAGCCATGCAGAAATCCGGTATCATGCATGCCGGGTACCTGTGTCCTATAGAATTGGGCCGGAAGGAAAAGGCTTTATGTTGGCTCAGGAACGCCTAGGACCCGGCCGTATCCATCATTGTATGCGATGGATTGGTATTGCGGAAAGGGCATTGGATATGATGTGTCGTTATGCCGCTAAGCGAGAATTAAAAGAGGGGAGGCCCTTGGCTAATATGCAGACTATCCAAAACTGGATAGCCGAAAGCCGGGCGGAGATTGATGCTTCTAGATTGATGGTACTGAGTACCGCCAAGAAAATTGATGAAGAGGGGCAGAAAGCAGCAAGACAGCAGATAAGCACAATCAAGTTTTTTGTGGCAGGTATGCTGGACCGGGTATTAGACAGGGCCGTGCAGACACACGGAGCATTAGGAATTACCGATGACACCGTGTTGGCTTATTGGTACCGCCACGAGCGAGCTGCCAGAATATATGATGGTCCCGACGAAGTACATAAGAGTGTGCTGGCCCGTGATATTTTGAAATCCTATAAGGCATGAGGTTATGAAGAAGATTACGGCAGATCAGCCGAGTACCATCCGAGCAGGAGAAGAATTGCCGGTAGAGAGCCTTGAAAGCTATTTGCAAGAACAGCTTTCCACCCAGGGTAGTTTGGAGGTTTCTCAATACCCAAGTGGCTTTTCAAATCTAACCTATGCCCTCACTCTTGGAGATAGGCAAATGGTGCTTCGCCGCCCGCCTGTAGGGGCTAAAATAGCTACCGCACATGATATGGGCAGGGAGTATAAGGTACTTTCACTATTGCGCCCACACTTTGATAAAATCCCTAGTCCCCTTCTGTTTTGTGAGGATGCTTCAATTATGGGAGCCCCTTTCTACTTGATGAGTCGCGTAGAGGGAGTGATTTTACGTGGGGGGCATGCTAAGTCTGCACCTGAGCCTTCTCTGATGGCTGACCTGTCCACCACGGTTGCTCAAACCTTGGCGGAATTGCATAATGTGAAAATACAGGGTACGCTATTGGAGGAACTGGGCAAGCCAGAAGGGTATGTAGAACGGCAGGTAAAAGGCTGGGTGAAGCGGTATTATGCGGCAGCTACTGATTCAATCCCCGCTATGGATGAAGTGGCGACTTGGATGGAAGCTAACCTTCCTGCTGAGGAATATACCTCCTTCATTCATAATGACTTTAAGTACGATAACCTGGTCCTTGATCCAGATCACCTTACCCAAGTAATAGCAGTGTTGGATCAGAAGCCTCAGTCCAGTAGGCCAGAGTGGTGCCCAAATCCATCAAGGGGTCACCCACCGTAGCCATCTCCCAATCCAACACTGCTATTACTTGGGTAAGGTGATCTGGATCAAGGACCAGGTTATCGTACTTAAAGTCAT
>JBCBHI010000311.1:0-5891 GCA_038525885.1 Bacteroidota bacterium | reverse complement strand
GCATTCCGAGGAGAGTTGAGCCTCCTGCGATTGGAGGCTTGTACCAAAAGGCAACCTGTAGTAGAGCACGAGATTGTGTATAGGGTTGAAGCTTACACGTAAGGCAACCGGAGTAGACGTTACGAATAGAGAGATATTCAGTCGAGACGGTTGAGGACTTATAAAAACGGCAACTCTGGAATGCACCCCAGAAGCATTCTCTCCTAGGAGAGGAATCCTATGGAAGGACCAAAAACCATATCGAAGGCACCGCCTCAGTTCGACAGCCAAAGCTGGGAAACCCTGCGTACGCTAGGGCTAGAGCACATTGAATTGCTCAGCAAGCGCATCTGGACGGACTACAACACGCACGACCCGGGCATTACGCTCATGGAGGTGCTATGCTATGCCATTACCGATCTGGGCTACCGGGCCTCCTTCCCCATTCAGGACCTCCTCACTACGGAGACCACCACGGTGCAGGACCACTTTCACAGCGCCCGGGAAGTGCTGGCCTGCAACCCCCTAACCCTGGCCGACTGGCGCAAGCTGCTGATTGACATCAAGGGCATCAAAAATGCCTGGCTGGAAGCCACCTCCATGGCTTTCCCCAAGTTTTATCTCAACTGCCCAGACAGCACCCTCACCTATTCGGCACTAAACAAAGTGGGCGAAAAACTGGACGAAATAGTGCCTGAGGGTTTCTACAACTGCATTCTGGAGTTTGATGACCCGGAAACGGTAGAGGGCGGTACTGACGCAATGGGTGACCTGAACAGCAATACCATCACCTACACCTTTGAGGTATTGCTAGACCCTGAAGCCACCGACCTGGAACAGGACCATTTGCCTCCGCTAGAGGGGATGAAATTTGAGCTAGAGGTAACCTTCGCTACCTGGGATGTGGTAAACGACAAACGCCCGCTGCGTACCTACATCCGCAACATCTCCTTTGACCACGCTGAGGAATTTGGCGACTACGCCATTGAGGTCATTACCAAAGAAGACCCTCTGGAGTTTGTGGTGCAGGTATTCAACCTGTCTACGTTGGACCGGGTGATCGACGCTGACCTCAGCAGTGCCCTGAAACTGCACCTACAGCGGCACTTGGGCATTGCCCAGCATCCTGACCCGCTCATGGAAGCTGACAACCTGGACCACAATGTACTGGCCCGGTACCGCGCGAAACTAACCCTCGTACGCGGGTTGGTGAAAGATGCCAAAACCAAACTGCATGAGCACCGCAACTTATGCGAGGACTTCCTCCGTTTTTCCTCCCTGCGGGTAGAAGAAATTGGGATTTGTGCGGACATAGACCTGAAGGCGGATGCTGATCCCACGCTGGTACAAGGGGAAATTTACTACCGGATAGAGCAATTCCTTTCCCCCAGGGTGTACTTCCATACCCTGCAAGAAATGTATGATGACGGGTATGCTACGGAGGACATCTTCCTGGGCCCGGCGCTACAGCACGGATTCATCAAAGACGATGAACTGGCCTTGGCAGACCGCCGCCGGGTCATTCATGTGTCCGACCTTATCCATGAGATCATGGATATACCGGGGGTAGTGGCCGTGCGGGACATTCAGATTGCCAATTTCCCCAAGGCCACCGACGCCAACATACCCCAGAAGAGCGTAAAGTGGTGTCTGAAGCTGGCCTACGATCAAAACTTTGTGCCCCGCATGGGCTACGAGCACTCCCGCATCACCTTCTACAAGAGTGATCTGCCCTACATGGCTAGCGAGAACCAGGCCTTGAACTACTGGGACGACTTGCGCGATGCCGAGCGGGAAGCCCGGTTGGGAGATACCATCGAATTCGAAGACCGGGAGGTACCCAACGTGAAATTCCGGGGTGTGGGCAGCTACCACTCCATACAGCATGACCTGCCTCAGACCTACGGCGTAGGCAATATTGGCGTGCCCAAAACGGCTACGGACTTACGCAAAGCGCAGGCCCGGCAACTGCAAGGCTACCTCACCTTCTTTGAGCAGCTACTCGCCAACTACTATAGCCAACTGGCCAACCTGACCGATCTATTTGGGCTGGATGTGCGCCAAAAGGATGAAGATGGGATACCCAAGAGCGATGGAGACGGAAAACCGCTGTTTAAGCCTACTTACCCTAACCAGCCACTGACGGAAGTTCCCGGATTTCCGCATCAAGTGGCAGACTTCATCAAGGACTGGGAGGGCCATAGCAAACAGACCATAAAGGACGAATGGGCTACCTATGTGAGCAAGGAGAAAAGCCCATACCGCAGTGAGCTTGCCCGCATATCTGAGCCGGACCCGGTGATGGTAGACCGACGGAACCGCTTTCTGGATCACCTCATGGCCCGGTTCAACGAGCAGTTTGCTGACTACGCAGTGCTCATGTACATCCTGGAAGGCGAAGAGGGTCGCCGATCCATGATTGAAGACAAAGTGAATCTGCTCAAACACTACCCGGAGGTAAGCGGCAACCGGGGCAAGGGCTTCAACTACGTGGACTCCAACAGGGTCTGGGACATTGACAATGTATCCGGTCTGGAAAACCGTTTCCGCCGGCTGCTGGGCATACAAGAGCAAACCGAGCGTAAGCTGGTGCTGGAGGCCCATCCTTACGTGAAAATCTACAAAGACGTAGGGGGCAACTACCGCTGGCGGATCTACGATTTGCAAGAGAACATTATCCTGAATAGCGACAAGGGCTATGCGGCAGAGGAAATCAATGCGGTAGTATTTGCCGCTATGGAGCGGGGCCGCGAACGTAAGCACTATGACGATACTCCCATTACCCAAGACGGGAAGCATTACTTCCACCTGCTGGATGCAGAAGGGGGAGTAATTGGCACTGCGCAAAACGTGTACGACTCGTCTGAGGAACGGGATGAGGCTCTGGATACCCTGGTCAACTTCCTGGAAGAACTAGCCCCTGCTTTCCAAAGCATGGTGGGCGAAGGGCTACACATCATCGAGCACCTACTGCTGCGCCCTCGCAGCTGGATAGACGAGTTTCTGCCCATTTGCTCCGAGAGCCAAGGCGGTGACTGTTTCGATACCGACCCCTACACTTTCCGTATCCACGTAATATTTCCTGCCTACGCTGGGCGGTTCCGCAACATGGACTTCCGCAAGTACGTGGAGCGCACCGTACGCATTAACACCCCGGCTCACATCTACCCCAAAATATGCTGGATCTCGCCGGAGCAGATGGCCGAGCTAGAAGAAGTCTACCAGCAATGGCTACAGCTACTCGCCCGGGTGAGTGAACCGCTGGATAATCTCTGGCCTCCCCAACCCAGCAAGCTGGTAGGCGGTACGGTGCCAGATTTGGACATCAGCCTGATGCAGAGCTGGTACACGGAGCGGCTGGAGATCCTACATAGCATGAGCTACGCCCGTACGGCTAAACTGCTCACCTACGCCACCGAAAACGACGGGCAGATACCCCTGCGGTCAGGCGAAATGATCTTGGAATGGCTGGACCTGCTGGTGCTTACCCTACCCTACGATGGCGGGAATACCAATGCGGAGTTCAACGCCGCCATGTATGAAGCCCAAAAGCTCATGGTGAAGCTACTAGAGCTAGAGCAGATCCATTTCATATTACAGGACAAGCATGACCTCAACCTATCGGCCAGCATCCGGTACGATGACTTGCGAAAGGTACTGCCCTATATCAATACCGAAGAAACTGTATACCAAGCCTACCAGGATGCCATTGGGCACCTGGCTAAGGCCTGGAATGGGAGCTATTCTACGCTGGACGGTGACGACAAGGAGATCATCCCTCCGGGTTTGGCCACTCCCTATGCCATCCTGATCCAGACCACCTTTACGGGCTTGCAAGGCCCACTGGGCATCATGGACGACGCCGTGCCCGAGGACCTTTCTACTGAGGCCCTGCACCGCGAGCTACTGGAGCAGACCTTCCAGAAGGAATACATCCTCCGCCTGAGCGAACTAGAAGATCATTTGAAAATCATGGCCAACCTACCCGCTGACGAACAGCGAATAGGCGGCCAAGTCATACAAGATATAGTGCTGCAAGCCCAGCAAGTGCTGGACTGTACCCAGCGCTACCGACTGAGCTATCTCCAAAACCGCCTGCTGGTGATCTTGGAGAGCCTACGCAACGTGTACCCGAGTGCTACGCTGCATGACTGCGAAGAAAGCGATGCCACCCAGCGCCCGGTTTCCCTGGACAATACTGTGCTTGGTTCTTTCACCCCCATAGATTCTACCCCCGACGATGCAAGCGATTCTTGAAAACTTCCCCCTGTTTGAGCCCAATCAGGTCTTGAGCAGCCGCCACCTAAATGACCTCCGGGACTACCTGGACCGCCAGAATTCCCTCACCCGGAGTAAGCTACTGGGTACGGGTATTTTTTCCGGCTTGGAGGTGACCCTAGAAGCGGATAAGCTCCATATTACTGCCGGAGCAGGGGCTACCAGCGAAGGCATATTGATCAACTATTTGGGGGGAACCTACACCCACTTTACCCGCTACGACGGCCTGGGGCGCTATACCAGCATTACCGAAACGCTGGCAGCGCAGTATGCCGAGGACGGCGATACTACCCGCGTGCCGGTCATCTTTGAGCTTTTTACGGAGGATGATCCGCAACTGCCCGTAGATGCCGAAACGCTGGGTGATAACCACGGAGGGCTGTTTGACCAGGGGGTGGTCATGCTCTACGTAGAGGAAGTAAGTACCGAGCTTAAGTCTTGCTTTGCCAACACCTGCGATGAGCACGGCAAGGAGGTGAAATTCTACATCCGCCCGCTCATTATTCCCCGGCACGACGCAGAGATTCTATACATCCAGACGGAACCTCCCGTATTTCAGTACCACGCTCGGGCTCCAAAATTAGAGCTGAGGCCCCTACCTACCGTACACATCCCTCCCACTACGGCAGGTGATGACCACAGGCATGTATTCGAAGCCTACAGAGATGTACTAGAAGCGTATTTGCCTGGACTAAAGGAGGATCTTCTTCAGACCTTCCACAGCATAGATCCGCTCTTCACCTTCACTCGGAATACTCCAGCCCAGAACCCGATAGACTTTGTCTGGGACCGGAAGGACTGGCATGCCGATGGGTTCGACCATGACCTTACCACCACCCACCATGTATATGATCTGGTGCGGATGATTAACATTGCCCACCAGGAGTTCCGCAACCTCATGCTGGACCTCATCCCGGACAATCTATTCGAGTGGCACCGGGCCTTCCCCGACTTTCTGTTCCTGGGTAGCCTTACCCTAGCGGAAGGCAGCGGCTTGGCCTATGAAGTCAACAGCCTCAACATCCGGCATCACCACATCAAGGCCCTGCGAAACGACGCGGGCACCATACACTACCGCAAGGCCATAGAAGCCTGGTTCCGCCTGAATGTACTCATCCATTCGCCCTCCCTGCCCGGGGCCTCAGAGGCTACCCTGCTTACCCCTAGCCCCGCACACAGTGCCCCCTTAGGTACTTGGGCCATGCCCTATTACATCCGCCCGGAGTCCGTGGAAGTGTTATGGAGTACCGAATTGTACGGCGAGCATCGCACGGCAGAAAGCCTGTCCTTTCACAAAACAGCGGCTGAGCCCGATAAGAGCAAGCACCCCGTGGCCTTTGCTCATGACCAAAAGCCCTTCTACCGGGTAGAAGGCTACAAGAACCGACCGCTGGCGGAGGTTATGGACGAGCTGCTGGAAACCCGGCGTGCCTACCACCTGGACTTTGAGGTACTGCCTCTGAAGGTAGGCGGCCGTACCGCCACCAATACCGAGCGGCGCGAGTGGTACTGCCACCCCACCTACCTCCGGTACCAAGACGAATACACCCAGGCCCGCCAACGCGCCATTCAGAGCCTGGCCAATCTGGACCAATACTTCAGTTTTACAGGCAAACGTGCCCAGCACCAGGAGG
>JBCBHI010000310.1:0-5894 GCA_038525885.1 Bacteroidota bacterium | reverse complement strand
AGATGGGCGGGGTGATCTATTCCGACTCGGCAGATAAGGCAGCCCGGTTCATCATGAACTGCAACCAGCGGAAGATCCCTTTGGTGTTCTTGCAAGATGTGAGCGGCTTCATGGTAGGCAGCCGGGCGGAGCACGGTGGCATCATCAAAGATGGGGCTAAGATGGTGAACGCCATGGCCAATTCTGTCGTGCCTAAGTTTACCTTTATCTTGGGTAATAGCTATGGTGCAGGCAACTACGCCATGTGCGGTAAGGCGTATGATCCACGCCTTATCTATGCCTGGCCTACCTCCCAATTGGCAGTAATGAGTGGTGCTTCGGCGGCCAAAACTCTATTGCAGATTAAAGTGTCGGCGGCCAAGGCCAAGGGGCAGGAGATGAGTGAGGAGGAGAAAGACCAACACTTGAAAGAAATCTCAGATACTTATAATAGCAAGCTAAGCCCGTACTATGCTGCCTCTCGCTTGTGGGTAGACGGAGTGATCGATCCGCTGTATACCCGCAAGGTGGTAAGTATGGGGATTGAGGCTGCCAATCATGCCCCGATTGAACGTCCGTTCAATGTGGGGGTGATCCAAACGTGATAATTCGGTACGTTTGCGGGTATGGATGAAAATGAGCTGAAAGCGCTGGTTTCGTTGCTTGATGATGGTGACCAGGACGTGGTTGCTATGGTGGAAGGCAAAATACGATCTTTGGGAGGGGAGATTATCCCCTTCCTGGAGAAGCAATGGGAGGAAAGCTTTGATCCCAATGTGCAAACCAAAATTGAAGATCTCATCCATGAGCTACAGTTTGAAGTACTGAAACAGCGCCTGGAAGCCTGGCGAAATACCGGAGGAGAGGACCTGCTGGAGGGTATGTGGTTGATAGCCACTTACCAATATCCTGATGTGGAGTTGGAAGACCTGCGCAAGCAGATTGAGGACATCTATCAGCAGGTTTGGTTGGAGTTCAAAGACAATCTGCATCCCTTCGATCAGGTGAAGATCATCAACAGTGTGATCTTTCATAAGCTCCGCTTTGCGCCCAATACTAAGAACTTCCATTCTCCGGCCAACTCCATGATCAATGTGGTGCTGGAGAACAAGAAGAGCAATCCCTTGGGCCTCTGCGTTATCTATCTGCTGATTGCACAGAAGCTCGGCTTGCCCGTTTCCGGGGTGAATTTGCCCAACCTTTTCATACTGACCTATAAGGAAAAGGAGAACCAGTTTTATATCAACGCCTTCAACCGTGGGGTCATCTTCAGTCGTGACGATATAGATAACTACCTGGACCACTTGCGGCTCCCGCCCAAACCGGTATACTATGAGCCCACGGACCACCTTACCATTGTAAAGCGCGTGCTGCGCAACCTTCTGAATGCCTTTGAAAACCTGGGGGACTACGATAAGCTGGATGAGATCAAGCAGCTGTTTATGGTGGTAGCCGATGGGGAAATTCCGTAGGGAATAGGGGGAGGTTCGAAGGTCGAGGTTGGAAATTCGAAGTTGGAGGTTCGAACAATTGTCTATATCTGGTTGGGGCTGAGCTTATGTAGGGCGATTCCTTAATCGGGGCCTTGTTAAGAAAGACCTTAAGAAACGTTACGGTATGTTAATGAAATTCTTGGGGGGGTTCCAGTAGCCTACTTTGGAATCATGAAACAGCACAATACTAAACTCAAAGTCACCGGCTTGGTCATTATCCTGATTACGGTAGGCCTACTCGCATATTTCCCCACTCAAGAATACCGGAAAGCGCAGGCTGAGTTTTATAATCAGACATCAGTAAATGCAAGGGCGGCTCTGCAAGATGAAGACGACTATTTTGCGGATAGCTTAAAGCATCGGTTTGAACAACAGATGTTAGATCTGGATAAGACCCAATACACCTATTACTCAGCGGGTAACTTGCCTATACCTACAGATTTTGATAGAGTGTATATTGGTGATAATCACCCTGACTATACACTCACATCGGATTCCATAACAAAATTGGAGTCTTATTTAGCAATTGGTAATCGGGTGAAATCGGTTGATCTAGCAGAATACATTGACTATCCACTACTGGTAACTGGAGACGGAGTCAACGATCCTTTTATGACTCCCCCTTTTCCTGGGTTTGTGGTGACTAACGAATACGATGATAATTTCTTTCTGATGTTGACCGCAGAAGTGGATAGTCCTAACACTCATGAAGTAAGATATTCCATCATGAGGCTTTTTCAGTATTACTCCGATAAAGCAATTGAAAGTAAAAGTCCAATTTATGAGACCTACCCATATGGATTTTATCAATACCCTTCCATGGGGTGTTTTTATTTCACTTCTTTTTTTGAGGAGTATCAGAGAGAATTAGGGATTTCCTCAGGGTATTCTTCTTACAAGATTGAGGTTGAAAATATAGATTCGGTGGAAACTGGGTGGCTAGATGAATCAAAGTTCGCTTTGTTATTACCTGATACCTACAATGGTTGGGAAAGGCCCCGGCCCAAGCGTGAAGTGCTTATTATTGAATTTGCCAACTTTTCTCAGGCTATCCTATGGGGGATGCGAAACCTGTTTGGGGTGTGTGCTTTGGTAATAGTACTGATGATTACCTTGTTTGTGGTTATGTACCGTAACCTGCGTCAGCAGCAAGTGCTCACCCAGGCCCGGGAGGACTTCATTGATAACATGACGCATGAACTGCAAACGCCCATTGCTACTTTACTAGCTATCCATGAGGGGTTTGAGAAATATGGGGTATTGGAAAATACCGAGGAGACCGTGAACTACCTGACCACGGCTGGCCAGCAGGTGCGCAGGCTGTCCCGTTTAGCCGATGCCGTGGTAGGGGCCCTGCAACGCGAAGAGGTACTGACCTGTGACATTGATAGAATTTCACTCCACGAATGGATGGATGAGCAGGTACAAGAATACCGTAGCAGGAAGGAGATTGCCTTGAAGGGGGAGCCGGTACCCGAACATGCTGCAATGATGGCGGATATTCAGATGCTGCGACAGACCATGGATATTTTGCTGGATAACGCGATTAAGTACAAGAATAGTGAAGTGGTGCAGGTGCAATTGTCCGCCGTAGAGGAGGAGAATGCCTGGCAGCTACGCATAACCGATGACGGGCCCGGTATACCGACTGCTCACCGAGAAGATGTATTTGAGAAGTTCTACCGTGTTTCTTCCGCAGGTGATCATTCAGTAAAGGGCTACGGCATTGGGTTGTACTATGCCCGGCAGGCTGTAGAGCGAATGAAGGGCACCTTGACTGTAGAGGATGCTCAACCCCAAGGGGCTTGTTTTGTGATCACCTTACCCAAGTATGATGACGAAGCCTGATATTCTGTTAGTGGAAGATGAGCCTGCATTAGCCATGGTGCTCCAGAGAACGCTGGAGGGGCAAGGGTTTGCGGTACGCCACGTATTGGATGGGGAAGGAGGGCTTGCGCAATACCAATATCAGAAGCCAGACCTGATCTTACTGGACGTGATGCTTCCCAAGCTAAGTGGGTTTGAGGTTGCCAAAACCATCCGCCAGGCGGACCGGGATACGCCAATCCTTTTTCTGACGGCAAAGGCAAAAGGGACCGATGTAGTGGAAGGTTTTGAAGCTGGAGGCAATGACTATGTGCGTAAGCCTTTTAGCATGGAGGAGCTGATGGTGCGTATGCGGGTGCTGCTTAGTCAGAAGCGCTTGCTGCCTCAGGAAAGCAAGGAGGAAGAAAGCGAGTTTGTACTGGGTTCCTACCGGTTTTTTGTTCACAAACTGATGCTACAGCAGGGTAAAAAGAAACAACAACTGACGGCGCGTGAGGCAGAATTGCTGCGGCTATTCTGCCAGAATTTCAATCAGGTGGTGACCAAGGAGAGTATTCTTTTGGCCCTGTGGGGTGATGATTCCTATTTCAATTCCCGCAGTTTGGATGTGTTTATCTCCCGCTTGCGGAAGTACCTCTCCGGGGATGACCAAGTGACCCTGATTAATCTTCGCGGGATTGGGTATAAGCTAGCTTTGGGGTAGGAGGAATTGGGTAATGTGACAATGTGCTAATTTGGGAATGTGGCAGTGAGATCATGGATTGATGATATAATGGGGAGTGCCACACACAATTACTCAGGATTTGAAGCAAAAATGGCCTGCCTCCGGGGTGGAGACAGGCCATAGGGTTCTATTGCGTAGAAAAGGAATTACTCCTCGTCTAGACCATACTTCTCCTTGAACCGCTCGTAGAGGGCTTGCTGCTTACCGGGCAGGTTGAGCTCCATACCGTCGATGTACGCCATTTCCACGTGGCTTGTGCGCATGTCTAGTAGGTCACCGCTAGAGATCACCAAGTAGGCCCGTTTGCCTTCTTCGATGGTACCGGCTTCGTCACCTATACCCAGAATCTCGGCCGTATTAGAGGTTACAAGCTCTAGCGCAGCCTCCTTATCCATACCCATGCGGGCGGCAGTGCCTGCATAGAAGGGCAGGTTCCGCGCGTTGGTTACCCCGCCGTAGGTAAGGCCTACCGTGAGGCCTGCTTCGGTCAACAATGCAGGCAACTTATAGGGCATGTATACGTCCTCCTCAGGAGTGGTAGGGAGGCGATGCACATCGCTTAGCAACACCGGTACATTGTGCTCTTTCAGGAAAGGAGCCACGGTAAGGGCATCTTCTCCACCTACAATCACAATCTTATCGATACCCGCTTCCTTGGCAATATTCACGGCATCTACCATAGACTTACCGTAGTCTACTGCCACGTATAGCGTTTGGCTACCATCGAAGAGGCCTTTCATGGCTGCAAAGGCCAGATTGGTTTTGGCGCCTGAGTTAGCTTGGTAGGCTTTGGCTTCCGCCAGGTACGTTTTGATCTCGTCTATCCGGCTGCGGTAGTTCTCATTCTCAATGATAGGGCCTGGTTCTGCCCACCAACCTGTACGCTGAAAACGCGAGGGCCAGTTCATGTGAATACCATCGCTGGCCTTCAGGGTAGCGTCTTCCCAGTTCCAGCCATCCAGCCGCATGATGGAAGAGGTACCCGTGATGCGGCCACCCTGCGGGCGTACCTGGGCAAGCAAAATGCCGTTGTACCGAAGGGTAGCGATGATCTCCGAGTCCGTATTATACGCTACTTGGGACCGAACATTAGGCGTGTATGCGCCCAATTCTGAGTAGTCTCGCGTTGCTCTTACTGCATCTACCTCAGTAAGGCCGAGGTTGGTTACGGGCAAGATCAATCCAGGATATACGTGTTTGCCTTGGGCGTTCACCACCTGGTAGCCACTCATATCAATCCGGGCGGTGGTGGCGTCTACCACCATGGTGAATTTGCCATCTGCAAAAGCAATTGCAGAGTTTTCTATCACTTCGCCGTTGCCCAGGTGGGCCGTGGCGTTCATGATCAGGATAGGCTCTGCCTGGGGGGCAGCCGGTTGGGGTACCTGGGCCCCTGCCGTAGTGAGCGTTGCCAACAAGGCCAACGTGCTCGTGATGTGTCTTTTCATGAGTTTTGTCTTGGTTAGCATGTTCTTATTCACCTGAAGTTCTGATGTAGTCCTCTGCCCATACATCCACAATGTCTTCACAGTCCCACGAACGGCGAGGACCTCCCATGGGTCGGTTGCTGCCTTTGCCGCCATCTAGCATTTTGGCGATCAGGCGTGCGCGTTCTGCGGCCATGGATGCCCGCATTTCGGCGTCTTTTTCTGCATCGTAGTACACTACTCCGTCAATGATGGTCTTCATGGGGCGGGCATAGATGCTGAGCGGGTGCTCATTCCACAGGACCAGGTCGGCATCCTTACCTACCTCTATGCTGCCAAGTCAGTAAAGTACGGTGGTGTGGACGAGGTAGAGGCCCTGAAAATGGTGACCTTGAACCCAGCCAAGCTGTTGCATCTGGACGACCGTATGGGCAGCATAGAGGT
>JBCBHI010000309.1:0-5903 GCA_038525885.1 Bacteroidota bacterium | reverse complement strand
GGTACCGTTGCTGCTGGAGAACAAATAGCCTCCGCCAACACCAGACAGATTTCGCATGGTGCCTGCCAATAGGGTTCCGTTGGAAGCAATCTCTAGATCGGAAATAAGGAAGCCGGTCTCATTGGGTAGTTCTAAGGGAACCAAGGTCCAGGTTTCACCCCCGTCTGCAGAGCGGTACAAGCCATCCTGGCTGTTAAAGTCTTGGAAGCCGTAGCGGCCAGAGGCTACAGCAGCATATAGTACGCTAGTGCCTTCTTCCTCCCGGATTACTAAATCCGAAATAAAGTTGAAGCCAGAAGTACCCGCAAGGATGGTCCAGGTAGCCCCCCCATCGGTGCTTTTCGCAATACCCTGTCCGCGAGAGGTGCTAGAACGGTATATGTGTACGGCGGTTACTGTTTCCCCAGAGCCCATGTACAGTACATCAGCATTGAGCGGATCAGCTACCATGCAAGAAGGTGCGAAATTCTCAAGCCCTGCTTGGCTTTGCCAGCTGGTTTTTCCCGAGTAGTCTTCCGTGCTCCATACCCCTCCGGTTACCGAGCCTGTCCACAACTTACCGCCACCAAACATGGTGGAGCGCGTACGTCCGGCTACCTCAGTGGGTATATTTTCCCAAGAACCTTCCACGAATTCTTCGGATTGTGCACCCCGTGCTGCAAAGGACTGCATGGTGTTTCTGGCTTGCTGCAGGCGTTCCGTAGGTACCCTGCCCAGCGTAGGGTCAACCGTCATCATAAAGTCTTGCTGTGCTGCTCTATCCACTCCGGTGGTAGGAAAGGGAGTAGGAGTTGGGGTTTCGGTGGGACCGCTACCAGGTAGAAGGGGGTCCATGAACTGATAGGCCAATAGTGCGGTAAGCACAAATACGGCACCGAAACGGTAGCTGTTCGTAGTGGGTTTAGGCATGGTGTGGAAGCTTGGGTATACGTAATAACGCGCGCGTCACTAATAGTGACACATCGAGCCCTAAAAAAGTAGGAGAAGTTTTGTCTGCTTAGGAATGTCTGGTTACTTGATGGCGCAAAGATGAAAATTGTTGCAGGGAATAAAAATTTTTTCAAATATTTAACCATCTGTAATTGAGCTTGTTATGTGATGGAATTGCGATTGGTTCAATATTTTTTGTTATGCAGGCAGTAACACTTAGGTCCCTTCGTCGTCTCCCAGATACCATGCACCAACAACAGTACTTTGAAACGCGGTTCATGCCGGTACGCAGCAAGATGTACCGGTTTGCTCTAAGGCTACTAGGCGAGGAGCAAGAAGCCGAAGACGTGGTGCAGGATGTGTTGCTCAAGATCTGGAAGCAGCGGCACCGGTTTGAGGAGATTAGTAACGCGGAAGCTTGGTGCATGCAGCTGACGCGGAATCTCTCGCTGGATCGGCTGAAGAGCCCTCGCCGTAAACTAAGGGCGACCTTAGAAGGCTGGGATGGGGCAGAGGAACGGGCTACCCCCGACAGGGAGGCCGAAGTGAAGGATGCAATGCAACGCATGCGCAGTTTGTTGAAAGGTTTGCCAGAGATGCAGCAGGCCGTGCTCCACCTGAGAGAGGTGGAAGGATACAGCTACCAAGAAATGACTGAGGTGCTGGAATTGGACCTGAATCAGGTAAAGGTGTATTTGCACCGCGCACGCAAAGCACTGCGCGAACAACTTATGGCACAGGATCGCTATGGATTGGCAACGGATAGAAACGCTGGTTGAAAAGTATTGGGAGGGGGAAACCTCCCTGGAGGAAGAGGCTGAAATTAGGAAGGCGCTACGCCAGCCTAATGTGCCCCAGAACCTGCAAAAGGAAGCAGAATTGATGGGGTTTTGGACCTCTGAACATGCGGTAACCCTGAGCACCGTGCGCGATTATGCCATGCAACGGGTGCACCTGACCAACAAGGATGATTCTTCAACCCGAGAAGCGAAATCCATTAGGTTAAACCCCTTGTGGATGCGTGTGGCGGCTACGGTAGTAATAGGAGTGGCCCTCTACGTTTGGAACTTCCAAGGCAACTCCAACCAGAATCCGCTGACGGCGCTGGTCTCCTTGGGTAGCGAGGTAACTCCGGAGGAAACCTATGATGAGGTACGTGATGCCTTGCTCTTCATCTCGATGAAGATGAAACAGGGAACGGACCCGATAGATAACCTCAAAGAGTTGCAACAGGTGCAGCAGCCTTTGGACCGATTACAAGAACTACAAAAGGCCCAGAATCCGCTGGATCAGCTCCAGAAGTTTAACCGGGCCGACGAAATATTGAAAGAACGCAATAACTGAATAGGACAATGAAAAAGTTAGTACTCTTTGCTCTTGCAGGCCTGATGAGCCTGAGTGCCATGGCACAAGACGATGCCATCCAGAAACATTTCTCTCAGTACTGGAACGACGATGATTTCACCACCATCCACCTTACCCGCAAGATGTTCGAGATTGTAGCGGAGATTCCCGTGGAAGAAGATGAGGATGAGGTGCTGAGCGTGATCCGGTCGCTGAACGGTATGCGCATGATTACTACTGAGCGTGACGCCGACAAGTTCTACAACGACGCCCTCCGGAAATTAAAGGGTTCTGACTATGAAGAACTCATGGTGGTGCGTGATGAGGGGCAGAACATTGAATTTCTTATCCTGGAGGAATCCAGTGGGAAGATCAGTGAGCTAGTGCTGGTAGGGCATGATGATGAAGACGGAGGCCGTGATTTCTTCCTGCTTTCTCTCACCGGGGATATTGATCTGAAACAAATTGCTAAGCTGTCTTCCACCTTGAACATTGAAGGCATGGAGGAACTAGAAAACCTGGAGGACCATCGTTGATTCTCCAAAACCATATAATACAGTCCAATACCTGGCCTCAATGGGGCCGGGTTTTGACTATTTCACAGTACACAACAATCAAAAACTCATGAAAAATCTTATTGCTACCGCCCTAGTATTGCTGGCCACTGTAGGGGCAACCCAAGCACAAAGTATCTACTTTGACAACCTGTACAAGGACTATCAGGTTAGCGAGGAAGCTATGACTTTAAGCCTCACTGGAAACCTGATGACGATGGCTTCCTGGTTTGCTGATGAAGGAGATGATCAGGAAATGCTGAATGAACTCGGCAAAAGTATTGATCGGGTGAAAATGGTGATGTTGGAAGATGGCAATCGGATGTCTGACCGGGAAATTGACGAGTTCAGAAGGATGATTACCACCAAGGAGAAGTTTGAAGAACTAATGATCGTCCGCGATGGTGACGAAACCGTGGAGGTATTAGCCATCGAGAAAGATGGCCTAATGTCAGAGATCATTATGCTGATTCAGGGTGATGAGGAGTTTGTGGTGATGGATATCTGGGGAGAGATCGATATGAAACATATCAATGATATCATCGATGGAGTAGACTTCCATTAATCTATTATTCAGTTATAGCAAAAGCGGCGGCCTCTCATCAAGGTCGCCGCTTTTTTGTGTCCTGTTTATTGGGCCTACCCAAATTCTGGACCCTCCATAAGGAAGCTGTTCATTTAGGATCAAGCAAGATTTCTGGAGACTTCTCGCCGTTGTCGAGGTCCGACTTTCGGTGTATAAAGGCGTTAGCCTGTCACCGGAACGCCGGCCGCCAACAACCTACGCGGTCCGACTAGCTGAAAGCATAATCTCGCAAAGTCATAAGAATAGTCGCAACTTTCTTTAATTGTTGAAAGGGTCTTGTCTTCAACTGCCCATGTTGGAGTATAAGCCTTTGTAGGGCGAGCTAGCTAATTCTAAAACAAAAAAGCCGCCCCAATAATGAGGCGGCTTCTATATCTAGTTCTGGTGTAACGCACCAGTTAGAGCCAACTTAATTGATGTCCTCGCCGCTTTTTAGCTTATCAATATTGGCCTGAATGGCTTGGCGGTTAGGCTCATTGGGAGCATTTTCCAATGCTTTTTCGAGGTAATCAATCGCCTTTTTGTATTTGCCCAGGGCAGAATAACCTCGGCCCAAACCATAGTTTACAGGCCAGGTGTCTGGGTGTTTTTTGGCGTTGTATTCGAATACCTCTAGTGCCTGATCCGCTTTACCTTGAGTGATCAGTTGGCGGCCATACTGGTGGATTTGGAAGGGGTTACCCATTTCCATGGCTTGCTTCATGGTTTCTTCCGAATCACTATCCATGCCCTTCATGGCTTGCAGGCCACCCAACAGTGACAAGGTTTGGAAGTTAGGTTGCATACCCGCGGCCGTTTGTGCCCAACCCATAGCCTCATCTAGGTGCGTGTTGTTAGAAACGGCAAACTGCGCCAAGCTATAAGGGCCCTGCCAGTTGAAGCCGGTAGTGTTGCGCAGTTCGTTTTTACCATTGGCAATTACTACCTCCGGTACGTTCACAGATACCTTGAAGGGGAATCGTTTTTTCTCCCAGTCTAGCGCTACTACAGCATAGTCAGCTCCTACTTCTGGGAAAGAATACATGAGCGTTTCCACATGGCTGATTTCTTCTGTTTGGATGGTTACTTGCAGCACATCCTCAGCCGGGTTATAGAAATAGGCACCCCATGAGGTGGAATTCTTGGAGAAAATAAGGTTGGCGCTGCCGTCTTCTTGTACCGCAATGAAGAAGCCATAGGTACCAGCGGGGAGGTCCTTGCCTTCAATCTGTACGTCGTGCGATACCGTGAATTTGGTGTTTTCGTTGGCACCTGCACGCCAGGGGCTCTTTTCGGCAGTGCCAAAGCCCAGGTTGATCATATCCCACTGTACAAGGCTGCCCCAAATTTGGCGGCCACGAACGGAGGGACGAGAGTAATCGATTTGGATATCGGTAATGCCTACCTGCTGAGAAGCAGATGCCAGCGGGCTGGCGCCATTGGGTAGGGTAACATTTTGTGCCAGGGTGGTGGTTGCAAATATTGCGACCATTACGCCCACGAGTAGAAGGCCTTTGCGTTGCATACGAGTAATGGATTTTGTGATGAACCGTTAAAGGTGACTCGATTTGCCCTGCACACGCAACGCCTTTGGGAAGAAAGGTGAAAATGGGGGTAGGAGGTGAACCCCCATTACTGCCTCTCCACTGTGTACCTCCCTTTTTTCTTAAATACCTGTAGGCTCAGCTAAGGACACTTGTTTGGGAAAGCCCAGCTTCGCCCGGTTGTACATAGATCGTTCTACGGCGGACCCTCCCGGGTTCAATGCCAGCCAGTCCGATACCTCGATGCCAAGTTTGGCGGCATAGATCTCATTGTAGGCCCGGTCTACGGCATCCAGCACGGCTAGGTAGGTGGAGTAGGTAGTGCCCCGGTCGGCCCTAATGGAGACAATGGCCTTCTGTGGGTTGCTGGATAGGTGGGGGGCAGCTCCATGATTCAAGAGGTGTTCTTTCACCAGCCTGGCTACTCGTTCGGTCGTTGTTATCCGTTCACCTTCCACCAGGAATTCATCCTGAGAATTTATCATAATGGACATAATCTCCTTTTCGGGTATTTCCTGAGGAGGATGCTCAATTTTGGGGGGCAACTGCAAGAGTAAGCCCCGGTCAGAAGTGAAGATGGTGGTGACTAAGAAAAAGATGAGCAGCAGAAAAGCAATGTCTGCCATGGATGAGGCATTTATAGAAGATAGGATTTTGCGACGAGCCATATAGGAAGAGATTCGATTCTTATTATATCAACTAAGGTATTAGTTGATTCTCGATTCCCCATGTACTTGCATTACAATGTGATGGATGACCCTAAGAAACTCTGAGGTGAAAACTGGAGAAATGCCTGGACCCTAAACTCCCAGGGCGTCATGTTTTTGGTTTTCAGGAATCAAGCCGAAAACCTGGAGGCTAGTTTGCCCACTAAACCTTGTAGGTTTTGGAAACCTATAAGGTTTGGGTTTCTCGATGTTCGAGCACCCTGCTTAAACACCGACACCAGCGAAATGTCCTCAGAAT